>NZ_PNGD01000005.1:0-156853 GCF_002871495.1 Streptococcus sp. UMB0029 | reverse complement strand
TTTCCTCGTTTACTCTCGTGATTTACGCATATAGGTTACGACTACCTTTTTGGACTTTAGAGTTTGGAGCCCCCTTATCCGCTATATACGCCTTACTATCACGTTCCTGTTCGTAGAGCCACGATTTCGCTATCCCTTCCTCTCCCCGCTACCTCACGATAGTCAGGCTTGGGAATCGCTATTGGGTTCACCGGTAGCGGGTGCCCACGGAGGACTTACACCTCAGATATACGACATGCCCGTCGTACTCCAAAATATCGCCCCATCTGGAGCGATATTTTTATTTTTTCTTTTTAGATGGTGTGTGGATGGCTATTTTCACTTCAAAGCTTGTTCCCTTTGGTTTATTATCTTTAACAGTAATGGTTCCTTTTAGCGCATCTACAATTTGCTTAGCTAGGGATAATCCTAAACCAAAACCACCCTTTTGACGGGTTCTAGCCTTATCCACTCGATAAAAACGGTCAAAAATCTTCTTCTTATCTTCTGCTGAAATACCGACTCCATTGTCGGAAACTAACAAGTAAAGACTACGATCAGTAGCTGAAATCACAAAATCAATTTCACCATCCTCTTCAGTATACTTGACAGCATTATCAAATAGGATGGTCATCAGTTGTTTCAAAAGAAGCTGATCTGTGACAATCGTGCGATGGATGCGATTTTCAAAACGGAAGACACGGTCATTTTCCGAAGCAATCATCTCATAGTTAGTGAAAGTCGTGTTAAAAAAGCTAGTTGGAACTTCTGCAAGTTCCGGCTTAATCCCATCATCTCTCCGAGCTAAGTTCAGCAAGTTTGTCGTCAAAAACCGCATATTTCGGACTTCTTCCAAACTCGATGCAATGCTTTCGCTCACATCCATAATGGTAGCTTCTGGCTTACGGAAAAGGGTCTCTAAACGATTTTGCAAAACTGCAAGTGGAGTTCGTAACTCATGACTAGCATTTTCCACAAAGGACTGCTGCTTCTGCATGCTCTCAAGCAGAGGTCGGACACTGACTCGAGCTAGATAGAGACTGGCAAGCAAAGATAAAATCCAGAAACTAGCCATCACAACCACAATCAGTTGCTCATGCTTTTGACTGGCCTGCTCCAACTGACTGGTATTAATCAAGACAGCCGCATACTTAATATTGGTTGAAACCGAACTGATATTGGTTTCCATCAAGATCATGCGATAGATTTCTTCCTGTCCATAGCTATTAAAAACCTGAATCTGATAGATATGGCCTAGTTCTTTCTTCTCTAACTTAATCTTATCCAAACCCAAAAATCGATTTCCAGAAAGGAGCTGGGTAAAATTCTTATCAAAAAGAATAACCTCCGTATTAGAACTGACATTGGGTTTTATCTCAGTCTTACTAGTATCTGTAGCAGCATTCTCTAAATCTTTAATCTCTTCTGTCGCCCTATTTACCGCAAGCTGAATAACTGCCTGAGGATTATTACTCAAGCCATGGAGCGTATCATCCACCGAAGTATAGAGACTCGAATGCATGACCTGCAAAATAATCAGAGTCATGGTAGAGAAAATCAGGGTAAAGACACCAAAGTTGCGGATAAAGTAGCTAAAGTCATCCGCATACCATGTTTTTTTTAGTTTACTGAACATCTTTTAATATATACCCAACACTACGCAAGGTTTGCAAATTTTCTGCAAAAGTGGTTCCTTTTAATTTCTTACGGACTTTTGAAACATAAACTTCGACGACCGAAATCGTTGTATCACTATCAAATCCCCATAGACGATCAAAAATCTGAGTCTTCGGCAAAATCACATTTTGATTTTGAAGGAAATAAACTAATAAATCAAACTCCTTACCCAGCAATTCGACAGGAGTATCTTCGACTTTAACGGTATTGGTTGACAGATTAACCACAATATTTCCATAAGTCAAGGTGTTTTCATTAAATTTACCTGAACGTTTGAGAAGGGCCTGAATCCGCATTTTGAGTTCTTCTAGGTAGAAAGGTTTGGTCAGGTAATCATCTGCTCCCAATTCAAATCCATGTCCCTTGTCATCCAAACTTTCCTTGGCAGTCATAATCAGAACTGGTGTCGTAATTCCCTTTTCACGCAATTCTTTCAAGACTTGGAAACCATTTTTTTCTGGCAACATCAAATCCAGCAAAATCAAGTCATAGACGCCACTCTCAGCTTCGTAGAGACCTTCTTCTCCATCAAATACCTGCATGACATCTGCAAAATCGTCTAAAAAGTCAAATACTGAATTTGACAGGCCTAGGTCATCCTCAACCAATAAGATTTTTATCATGAGAAACTCCTCCTTATTAAAACCATTATACCAAATTTGCCTTAAAAAAAACTCAACTCTCTGCATTTTACATGAGATAGCTGAGTTTTCTTTTTCATTTAGTCTTAATTATTTAGTTCCGTATTGAAGAACGACTGCTTCCACTGCAGCTTTTTCACGGTTAATCAAGTCAACACGCGCTGCAATTTCCTTGATTCCCATACCGATGTTACGGCTAAGAGCAAGGTCAGAAAGTTGTGGTTCAAAGAACTCCTTGTACTCTGCCAAGCGTTGCTGAGTCTTAAATACATGGGCAGGAAGGATAACAAAGCTATCAAAGCTCATATCTCCTCCAAGAGCTGCCTTAATCCAATCCCAGTTTTCACGCGCCCAAGACCAAGCTGTTTCCTGAGTTGCTTGATGAGATAGGAAATGATTGTACCAAGCTGACAAGTCTTGTGGTTTGACCACAAATTTGTCCTTCCAAGAAGCAATCAAGGTTTGGATATGGTCCGCATCTGTGCTGTATGCAAGAGCTCCTGCCAACTGACGTTTAAAGACCGCATCTGTTGCGTGAGTATAAGTATCAAGATAAAGTGCTAACAAGTCTTTGGTCTCATGATGTTTCATCTCATTGATCAGGACTTGTGAACGGATTGCTGCTGGAAGTCCTGCAAGCTGATCCTTGTGAGCTTCGAAGATTTGGCTAGCGACTTGACTAGCTTCTGCATCATTTGAGCGAATCATCATAGAAACAGACAGCTGACGAACCAATTCATCCTCATCTGATTCTCCGTCTTTAGCCTCAAAACCAAGACGGTCATAGTTATGACGAGCCAATTTAGCAACCAGACTGTTAAAGGCTTTCTCAGCTTCTGTACCTTCATCGATAAAGCGCTCAAGGGCAGAAATAACTTGAGAAACAGCTGAAACGACAAGGTATGATTCTTCCTTAGCAAGTTTATCAAGGACTGGGAGCAAGTCTGCATAAGAAATGTGACCCGCTTCAGCAAGCAAACGACGTTCTTGAACGATTTGCAGTTTACTTGTGTTATCCAGCTCAACTAGGTCAGCAAGAATAGCTTCTAACAAATCTCCTTGGTAATCTGTAATGTAGTGGGCAGTATTTTCAGTATTGAAACGAAGAGCTCCTTCATTTTCAGCAAGAAGAGCTGCGTAGCCAGGAATTTCGATACTTTTAGTTTCAAGTGTATCAGGCAAGCCTTTCCAGTTGCTGTTAAGTGGCACTACCCAGAGACGGTTCTTGTCTTCGTGCTCACCGATAAAGAATTGTTTTTGTGAAATCTTCAAAACATCATTTTCAACTTTGACAGTAAGAACTGGGTAACCAGGCTGTTCCAACCAAGAATCCATGAAGGCTGCAACATCACGTCCTGACGCTTGACCAAGGGCATTCCAAAGGTCACGACCAATTGTATTGCTGTATTGGTGTTTTTCAAAGTAAGCGTGCAAACCTTTAGCGAAATCAGCATCGCCAAGCCAACGACGAAGCATGTGCATGAGGCGACTTCCTTTGGCATAGACGATAGCGCCATCAAAGAGCGTATTGATTTCATCTGGGTGTTTGACTTCAACGTGAACAGACTGCACACCATCTGTCGCATCACGTTTCAAGGCAGACGGAACGCCACCTGTTTGAAAATCTTCAAAGATATTCCAGCTTGGCTCGATGGCATCCACACAGACATATTCCATCATGTTGGCAAAACTTTCATTGAGCCAAAGGTCATCCCACCATTTCATAGTCACGAGGTTACCGAACCATTGGTGAGCCAACTCATGTGCCACTACAAGGGCAACTTGTTGACGACTGGCAAATGTAGAGTTCTCATCGACAACCAAGTAAACTTCACGGTAGGTCACAAGACCCCAGTTTTCCATAGCACCTGATGAAAAGTCAGGAAGAGCGATATGGAGAGATTGAGGGATTGGGTACTTGACTCCGTAGTAATCTTCGTAAAACTCGATTGAACGAACGGCGATGTCCAGTGAGAAATCAAGGTTAGATAGTGGGTGGGCTTTGGTTGAGTAGACACCTACAAGGGTACCGTTTTTAGTTTTAGCCGTTACTCCTTGTAAATCACCCGCAACAAAGGCCAACAAGTAAGAAGACATGCGAGGTGTTGTCTCAAACTTCCAGATACCTGTTTCCTTGCGGTTTTCAACATCGATTTCTGGCATGTTAGACAAGGCCAATTCACCTTCTGCTTGGTCAAAACGTAGAGCGAGATCAAAAGTTGCTTTGGCTTCTGGCTCATCCACGCAAGGGAAGGCTTCGCGCGCAAAATGGCTCTCGAACTGAGTAGACAAGACTTCCTTCTTGACACCATCAACTGTGTAGTATGAAGGGTAAATTCCTGTCATATTGTCTGTGATTTTTCCTGAAAAAGTAATAACCACTTCAACTTGACCAGCCTCAGCCAATTCGATATGAAGGGCTTCATTGTCATGATCAACCGTAAATGGACGATCTTGACCTGCAGCTTCTACAGAAACGATTTCCAAGTCTTTTTGGTGCAGGGAAATACGGTCACTCTGTGCTTGACCAGTAATGGTCACCTTCCCAGAAAACGTCTTGGTCTCACGACTCAAGTCTAAAAATAAATCATAGTGTTCAGGAACAAATTGCTTAATAAAATGTTCAACTGCTTGCATAGTTTTCTCCTATCTAAGTTTAAGAGCTAGAGCTCTTCTTCAAACAAACTTATTATATCATGTTTTGCTTGAGAAAAAAGGATTGGACAGCGATTTCCAAAACTTTCTTCCTTCTAATAGTCTACAGGGGATAGACCTTGCGAAATTCTTCTAAAACAACCTTGCTGTTAGGAATAAAAGTTAGTCCTGCCTCTCTCAGCCACTCAGCGAAACAATCCTCATGAACCTGACGCCAATAGGCTAGGGATTTGTCTCCCTCTCCTTCCTTGTAGGCATGGTCAGCAGAAACTTGCTTGAAAGGTTGAACAGAAACCCTTGTAATTTCGACGATGCAGACAGCCTGATTTTGACTGTCTAAAATGACATCAAAGTTTCCTTCTTGTGGAAGGGGTTCGTCTTCTAATGCGTAGAGGTCGTAGGCAGAAGCAGTTGCTGTCTTTTCTCCTCTTAAAACCAAATCTGCCAAGAGATCAGCATCTACTCCAAAAACCCAGGCATCTATCTCATCTCCGATAGAAGGGTTGATTTGCTTATAGGCATTCCACATTTCTTGCGGTGTCATGGGTTGCTCCTTTGTAATTTTTTACTTACTTCTTTTACACGTTTGAGGTGGTCTGGATGGTCAATCTCTAAATCAAAAATCTCTGGAATAGAACTATAGTGGATAATACACTTGATCCCCATCAGATTCATTTTTTGTATGAAGGAAGCATTCAAATAACCTGCCACAGCAAAGTCAATCTTTTTCGTCCTTGCTTTATCCTGCATCTGTCTCAGCATATCTAACATAATGAGACTTTCCATATCATGCCATTGACTATTTCTCACAGTCGCAAAAACAAAAGAAGTCAAATCATTCATTCCAACTACAATCTTTGAAATGCCCGTTTCCAGTATCCTGTCCAAGTCAAAATATGCTGACGGCAATTCAATCATTGTGCCGATTTTCCCAGTAAAACCATGCTGACGCAACACTCTAATAGCTTGCTCTAACTGCACAGCATCATTGACAAAAGGAAAAATAACAGACAGATTGGGATTGGTTTGATAAACTTCTGTAACGATATTTGCCTCAGCCTGAAATTCATCCAGACACGCTAGTAAACGCCTAGTCCCTCTATAACCAAACAAAGGATGACGTTCGTCAAAATGCTGTTTAGTTCCCTCTAAACAATTGGCTTCTGTATTCGTTAATTCAGAAAAACGATACCAAACTTCTTCATCTGAGTACAAGGAGCAAATAGTCTCTAGATAATCTTTTACAAATTGCTGACAACTTGGTAACAGGATGTTTTGATTGAGCTCCCTCAACAAGTATTCCCCACGAATCATTCCAATGTGGTGAAATAGTTGTGGGTAAACTTTTTCATCAAGTTTTTCGCCACTAAGGGCAAGTTGGTTTCTCATCATTCACCTTCCAATTCATATACAAGGTCTTGTCCAGTTCTGGAAATCCTAATAATTCAGACTTAACCTTCAAGACTAATGGCGATGCATTTTCTTCTGTGATTTTTTGAATATCCATCCAAACATATCCCAGTGAATCATTCGCACCATCAGACACAGCTTCAGAAATATTCACTTGAGGTGCCTTATCGTTTATCTCAATATCATACAAGACCATGACATGGTGAACCATAAAATTTTTCAACTCTTCCCTGACGAAAACATCGTAGATTCGAGGATTGGAGTAGCTTCTAACAGTAAATCCCGTCTCTTCCAAAACTTCTCTAATCAGAGTTTCCGTAAGTCCTTCACCAAGTTGTTGACTGCCACCGGGTAGATCATACCGATATTGATAAGGGCCTCTCGTTTTTTCAATGCAGAGTAACTTCCCATTTTCAAAGCAAACAGCGTAGACTCCAAAGTGTTTTTTGATTTCCATCCAACTACTCCTACTTTAAGCTCCAGCCACCATCTATTGTCAAGATTTGTCCTTGCATGGCGCTTGCTTTTCCACTTGCTAAGAAAAGGCTAATCTCTGCTACTTCCTCTGGCTCAATCCAGCGCTTGATGGGCGTTTCACTAGCCACCCAGTCCGCCAGCCCACCTGGTTCAAAGTCCGCAGCGGTCATACCCGTCTTGACTGCTCCTGGAGCAATCCCAAAGACCTGAATCCCAGCTTCGGCATAGTCTAGAGCCAACTGCTTGGTGAAGCCAGCCAAGGCATGCTTTGAGGAGGTATAAGCGTGTCCACCTCCACCTGCTAGGCTAGAAGCAATGGAGCACATATTGATAATGATTCCTTTTTTATTCTCCAGCATTTGTGTCAAGTAGTGCCGAGTCAACTCAACAGGAGTCACATAGTTAATTTCAAAAATCTCTTGAATTTCCTGCGCTGTCTGTTCCAAAAGCGGTTTGTAATCATCCAAAACTCCAGCAGTATTGCACAAAACATCCACCTGAGAACACCAGTCAAAAATAGGCTCCAAGTCCAAGGTCAAATCTCTCTGTAAAAAGTGGAAATCACCCTGTAAGAGTGGATTTTCACCTTGGTCCACTCCATAAACTTGATAGTCCTTCTCTAAAAAGAGGCGAGCTTGAGCTAATCCGATACCTGAGCTCACTCCTGTAATGAGTACACGCCTAGTCATGCACTTCTACCCAATCCGTCGCCAAAATATCACAAGGTGTCGGGCTCCACATGGAAAAACCTTCTCCTTCTCCAGACACGTTGATTAGGAAATAGGGCGTCACTTCAAGTGCAACCCCGCTTTGTTCGATAGTGTCAAAGAGTTGGACATAGTTTTCAGCCCCTCCCCAACCAGTGCGTACATATTTTTTCTTAGCCTTTAAGCCAGGCAGGATTTCTTCAAAAGTCATGTTATTCTCCTTTGATTCTACATTCTTCATTTAATTATAACAAAAAACCGCTTTGCAACGGCTTTTTGACTATATTTCACTCCATTTTATCTTCTTAAATCCACGGAACAAGAGAAAAATACCAATAAAGAGAACAGCTAAAGGAATGATTTTTGTGAAGAAAACATGTGAAATGCCCATCCACTCATAGTAACGGAGCAGAGAACCTACAACAAGATGGGCAACAACCATACTGACAAAGGGACGAAAGACCGCTTCTTTCCAATTCCAAATACTGATGATTAGCGAAAGCGTAAAGACAAGGAAACTATCCCAGGGAGCAGGAAGATAAAAGGCTCCTTCTTGTATGAAATTTGCCATTCCTACATATCCTAGAACAACTAGAAGAACAAGAATCCCAACGACAATATAAGTGCCAATTTTCATCTTAGGAGAATCTTGAACTAAACTCCATCGTAAAATTGTAGCCACAAGCCCAAATCCAATCAAAAAAAGAAGAAGTTGCCCTAAAAATGTGAGCAAATTGACTGTTAAGAGAGGACCTTTAGAAAAATCACCTAGTAGTTGATAATAACGTAATACCACTAGGACAAGGGTTGGCGTCAACAGTGACTCCTTGATAGAACTGCGTGGTGCTTCCTTGAGTATCTCTTTCATTATTTTTTTAGGATTCTTACCTAGATACTCCTCTGCACTCATGCCATCTCGTTCTGCTTCTGAGAAATCTAACATCATCAAATAAATTTGCTCTCTGAGATAGTCCTCATCATAGAGAAATCCAGCAAGATTAAAACTATCCCACAACTCCTCAAAATACTGCTGATTCTCCTCAGAAAACTCATGCAACAAGGCGCTTGTTTCTTCATAATACTTCATTTTCTTCATGGTTTAACCCCCATTCTTAATTCCTTCTACTTTTTGACTCAAATCGTCCCATTGTTGCCAAAAGACTGAGACACGCTCTTCTCCTTCTTTCGTTAACGAAAAATACTTCCGATCTGGACCATCTGGCGACGGACGCATGTCGCCTCTTATCCATTGATTTTTTTCTAACTTTTGCAACAAAGGGTAAATAGTTCCTGGAACGATAGTATCAAATCCAGCCTCTCGCAAAGTCTGAACCAACTCATAACCATATCGCTCTTTTTGACCAATCATATCCAAGACACAACCTTCAAGAACACCCTTTAACAGTTGAGTTTCTTTCATCCCTTCTCCCTCCTCGCCTATTTTGTAATACCTATTAGTAGCTTCACCTATAGTATACTACTTTCAAACTAGTTTGTAAAGCATAATAGTTAAAATAAAAAAACAGAACTAGCATAAACTAGTCCTGTCTATTGTTACCCAATCACACTTCCGTTTGGTACAGCTGGATCAACTGTTAGAAGGGTTAATTTTCCATCATGTTCAGCTGAGAGAATCATACCTTGGCTGACATATTTTTTCATCATCTTACGCGGTTTGAGGTTGGCAACGATTTGGACTTTCTTGCCGACCAATTCTTGTTCGTTTGGATAGTACTTCGCAATTCCTGAAAGAATTTGACGATCTTCACCATCACCTGCATCCAAGCGGAATTGAAGCAACTTATCAGAACCTTCCACTTTAGACACTTCTTTGACTTCTGCAACACGAATTTCAACCTTGTCAAAGTCTTCAAACTTAATTTCTTCCTTGTTTAGTTTGAGTTCAACTTCATCTGGATTCCATTCTTTTTCAACAGCTGGCTTGTTGCCCTCCATTTGTTCCTTGATATAGGCGATTTCTTCTTCCATATCCAAACGTGGGAAGATTGGTGTTCCTTTGGCAACTACTGTTACACCCTCAGGGAAGTCAGCCAAGCTCAAGTTTTCAAGGCTCGCTACTTCTTCCAAGCCAAGTTGAGTCAAGACTGCACGACTGGTTTCCATCATAAATGGTTCAATCAAGTGGGCTACGACACGAAGGCTAGCTGCCAAGTGGCTCATAACACTTGCTAATTGATTACGGAGAGCTTCATCCTTAGCCAAGACCCATGGAGCTGTCTCGTCGATGTATTTGTTAGTACGAGAAATCAGAGTCCAGACTGCTTCTAAAGCACGTGGGTAATCAACTGCTTCCATGTGTGTATGGTAATCAGCGATTGATTCGGCAGCTACTTGGGCAAGAGCATGGTCAAATTCTGTCACACCCTCTACATAGTCAGGGATTTTTCCATCAAAATATTTGTTAATCATGGAAATCGTACGGTTAAGGAGGTTCCCAAGATCATTGGCCAATTCGTAGTTGATACGGCCTACATAGTCTTCAGGAGTGAAGGTTCCGTCTGAACCAACTGGAAGGCTACGCATGAGGTAGTAACGAAGTGGGTCAAGCCCATAACGCTCTACCAACATTTCAGGGTAAACGACATTTCCTTTAGACTTAGACATTTTTCCGTCTTTCATGACAAACCAACCATGGGCAATCAAACGGTCTGGCAATTTGATATCCAACATCATAAGAAGGATTGGCCAATAGATTGAGTGGAAACGAAGTATGTCTTTCCCCACCATATGGAAGACAGTTCCATTCCAGAACTTGTCAAAGTTACCATGTTCGTCTTGATCATAGCCAAGCGCTGTCGCATAGTTCAGAAGGGCATCAATCCAGACGTAGACAACGTGTTTTGGATTAGATGGTACTGGAACACCCCATGTAAAGGTTGTACGAGAAACAGCCAAGTCTTCCAAACCTGGCTCGATGAAGTTACGCAACATTTCATTGAGACGACCATCTGGAGTGATGAACTCAGGATGGGCTTTGAAAAATTCGACCAAACGGTCTTGGTATTTGCTGAGGCGAAGGAAGTAGGATTCTTCAGATACCCATTCCACTTCGTGACCTGATGGAGCGATTCCACCAGTCACATTTCCAGCTTCATCACGGAATACTTCCGCCAGCTGGCTTTCTGTAAAGAATTCCTCATCTGAAACTGAATACCAACCAGAGTATTCACCCAAGTAGATGTCATCTTGAGCCAGCAAGCGTTCAAAGACCTGCGCCACTACTTTTTCATGGTAGTCATCAGTTGTGCGGATAAATTTATCGTATGAGATATCTAGTAATTGCCAGAGTTCTTTGACTCCAACTACCATCCCATCAACATAGGCTTGAGGTGTGATGCCAGCTTCTTCAGCTTTTTGCTGAATCTTTTGACCATGCTCATCAAGCCCTGTCAAATAAAAGACATCGTAGCCCATCAGGCGTTTGTAACGGGCTAGGACATCACAGGCGATGGTTGTGTAGGCAGAACCGATATGGAGTTTCCCAGATGGATAGTAAATCGGCGTTGTAATATAAAAATTCTTTTCAGACATAATTTTTCCTTTCCAGGCAAATGAAACCTGTTTTTCTAACACTTCATTATATCACATTTTTAATGATTTTCGATAGAGAAATCCATACAAAAACAAGATAGACGAGTGTCCATCTTGTTGATCTTATTCATAACGAAGGGCTTCGATTGGATCAAGTTTCGATGCCTTGTTGGCTGGCAAGACCCCAAAAACTATACCCACGCTAGCCGAAACTGCAAGACTAAATAGGGCAACTGGGAGCGATACTCCCACTTCTATACCCGCAATCAATCCTTGCAATAGCAAACCTGCTAAGGCAGTTAAACCACTTGCAATTGTCAATCCAATCAAGCCACCTAACAAGGTCAAAATCATGGATTCAATCAAAAACTGGATTAAAATATTAGCACGCGTTGCACCCAAAGCCTTACGGAGACCAATCTCACGAGTACGCTCTGTTACTGAAACCAGCATGATATTCATAACACCAGTTCCTCCAACAAAGAGAGAAATTCCTGCGATGGCACTAATAATCGTCGTCATAAAACTAAACGATTGTTGAACTTCTGCAAATACAGCTGACTCATCTGCTACTTGATATTCTCCCTGTTGCAAGCCAGCAAGCTCTGTCATTTTTCGTGCTAATTCTGGCCCCAGAGTTTGAGTCAAGCTTGTGTCATTCACTCGAAAGACAATATTAGCAATTTCATCTACATTAAAATTCGCAGCAAGGGAGATATTTGTGGTAATAGGCAAGCCACCAAGACCATACATTTTTGAATTTTTAGATTCTGGGCTAGTATAAACACCAATGACTCGATAACTAAAACCATTGACTTCCACAACCTTGTTAATAGCCTCTTGAGGAGATCCAAATAGACTAATGGATAATTCTTCATCAAGCAAAATGACACTTGCAAATTCTTTGAAATCTTGTTCTCTCAGACTACGACCTGCAAGAATTTCATTGTTAACAGCCTCCATATAAGTTCTGTTTCCACCTGTCAAATTGGCATTTTCAACCTTTTTATCTTTATAAGTCAAGATGGCGTTCGTTGAGTTGGTTACATAGTAATTATCCACTCCCTTGAGTTTGGCTGCCTCCTTGACCCAAGATTCTTGCGGTTTTGGTGGTTCAACATGAACTTCCTCTTCTTTTCCAGAAACCGTAAAAGCTGATTGTTTCTGAGTAAAAGACCCATCTTTACTTTTTTTAGAAGAGAAAAAGACACTGATATTCTTCTGAGATCTGGTCATGTTTTTATTGAGCTGTCGAGACATAGAATCTCCCAGAGCCATAATCACAACAACGGATGAAACACCGATGATAATCCCAATCATGGTAAGCAAAGAACGCATCTTATGAGCCATGATAGATGAAAAGGCAAATTTCAGATTCTGCATCTTAGTTTTCCTCCTTTTCTAACTGAGCACTATCAGACGAAATAACTCCATCTCGAATGACAATCTGACGTTTGGCATAAGCAGCTATTTCAGGCTCATGCGTTACCATGATAATAGTTTTTCCTTCTTTGTTCAAGTCAACCAATAGTTGCATAATTTGATTCCCTGTTTTGGTATCCAAGGCTCCTGTCGGTTCGTCTGCTAGGATAATAGAAGGATTGTTTACCAAGGCACGCGCAATGGCTACACGTTGCTTTTGACCTCCAGATAATTCCGAAGGTAAATGGTGACTACGTTCTGTCAATTCAACCTTATCAAGATATTCCTCAGCTAACTTGCGCCGTTTTGAAGCCGAAACTCCTGCATAAATCAAGGGTAATTCTACATTTTGCAGAGCATTGAGTTTGGATAGAAGAAAGAACTGCTGAAAAACAAATCCGATTTGTTGATTGCGAACCTTGGCTAGTTGTTTTTCACCAAGTCCAGCCACTTCTTGGCCTTCAAGATAATATTCTCCACTACTTGGTGTATCCAACATACCAATCGTATTCATGAGAGTAGACTTACCAGAACCTGATGGTCCCATAATGGCAACAAACTCACCCTCATTCACTTCAAGGTTAATATTTTTGAGTACCTGCAGTTCTTGGTCACCATTACGGTAACTTCTGCAGATATTTTGTAGACTAATTAGTTGCTTCATCAGCCTTCACCTCTTTTCCTTCCTCTAGAGAAGACGTTGGGTTACTGATGACCTTGACTCCATTTGTCAGACCTGAAGTGATTTCTTGGTTGTCTGCATCAGCATTACCCAAACCAACTTCCACTTTCTTGGCCTTTTTCTGCTCGTCAAGCACCCAGACATAGTTCTTATCATTTTCAGTCACAACACTTGTTAGAGGAACCAAAATGGCTTTACTCTTATTCTTGACCTCAACACTTACTGAGAATCCTTGTTTCAAATCACCAATTTCACTTGTAACATCAATGGTATATGGATATTTAGAACCAGAATTACCAGCTGCTGTGGCAGGAGTTGCACTTGCTGCTTCGCCATTGTTTTTAGGGTAGTCGGAGATATAGCTAATCTTACCAGTCCAGCTCTTATCTCGATAAACTTTAGAAGTGAAGGTTACTTCTTGTCCTACAGATAGGTTGGCAAGGTTGTATTCAGATAGTTCGCCCTTAACTTGTAAGTTTTCATTGCTTACAATATGAACCATCACCTGACTAGCTCCTGTTGGAGATTTTGAAACATTGCGGTTGACTTCGACTACAGTTCCTTCTAGGGTACTGAGAACAGTCGTTGCATCCAACTGACTTTGAGCCTTGCTTAATTGCGCTGCTGCATCTGCACGGGCATCACGAGCATCACCCAGTTGTGCATCAATAGATGAAACTGAATTTCCTGAGACTGGAGCTGGAGTTTGGGCTGCAGCACCTTCTCCTCCTGCTGACACTGGTAACTGTGGAGCCGGAGCTGAAGCGGCTTCATTTCGTGCTTGATTGAGTTCATTGATATGACGATCTGCCTTAGCTACTGCTCGACTAGCTGAATCATAGGCAGCCTGGGCTTCTGAACTACTGTACTTGACTAAAGCCTGCCCTTCACTAACCTTATCACCCACAGAAACAAGGATTTCATCTAAATCTCCCTTACTAGCATCAAAATAAACATATTGTTCATTTTTTGCTGTTACTGTCCCTGACAATAAGACAGAAGATGCCACGCTTCCCTCCTTAGCAACAACAAGATGAGTAGCTTCATCTTTTACAGCAGTATGAGAAGGTTGTCTAAAGAGCAAGATCCCCCCAGCCCCCAATACAACTACACTGGCAGCACCAATTGCTGCATACAATTGCCACTTTTTAGCTTTACCATTCTTTTTCATAATGAAACTCCTTTTTTGATTTAAAGTCCTTAACAATATTATACAAAAATTCCCAAATATAAACAATAACATTTTAGAACGAAATAATGACATTTCAGGATTCACTTATTGTTCGGATTTTTTGTTTAGTTATTGTACTAGATATATCATACACTTTATTTTTCTTTTTTGCAAGCCTTTTCTTTAATTTTTTGAACGTAGCAGATTTTTGCAATCAAATCAAAAAAAAGATAGAATATGACTATCAAAAAATGACACTCTACTATTTAAAAGAGTACAAAGGAGTTTTCAATGAGAGAATATGATATCATTGCTATCGGTGGAGGTAGCGGAGGAATTGCTACCATGAACCGTGCTGGTGAACACGGAGCCAAAGCGGCCGTTATTGAGGAAAATAAATTAGGTGGAACCTGTGTCAACGTCGGTTGTGTTCCTAAAAAAATCATGTGGTACGGGGCACAAATCGCTGAGACTTTCCATCAATTTGGAGAAGACTATGGCTTTAAGACTACTAATCTAAACTTTGACTTTGCAACCCTACGTCGCAATCGTGAAGCCTACATCGATCGCGCTCGTTCTTCTTATGATGGCAGTTTTAAACGCAACGGCGTAGACCTGATTGAAGGCCATGCTGAATTTGTAGATTCTCATACTGTCAGCGTAAATGGTGAACTCATTCGTGCTAAACATATCGTGATTGCTACTGGTGCCCATCCAAGTATTCCAAATATTCCTGGTGCTGAACTAGGTGGTTCTTCTGATGATGTATTTGCCTGGGAAGAACTTCCAGAGTCAGTTGCTATTTTAGGTGCTGGTTATATCGCCGTTGAATTGGCTGGTGTTCTCCACACTTTTGGTGTCAAGACAGACCTCTTTGTTCGCCGCGATCGTCCTTTACGTGGTTTTGATTCTTACATCGTTGAAGGTTTGGTCAAGGAAATGGAAAGAACAAACTTACCACTTCATACTCACAAAGTCCCTGTCAAGTTAGAAAAAACTGCTGAAGGCATTACCATTCATTTTGAAGATGGTACTAGTCACACAGCTAGCCAAGTTATCTGGGCTACAGGTCGCCGTCCAAATGTTAAGGGTTTGCAACTTGAAAAAGCTGGAGTAACTCTGAACGAACGTGGCTTTATCCAAGTGGATGAATACCAAAATACTGTTGTTGAGAGAATCTACGCTCTAGGTGATGTAACAGGCGAAAAAGAACTAACTCCAGTTGCTATCAAGGCTGGACGTACTTTATCTGAACGTCTCTTTAACGGCAAAACAACTGCTAAAATGGACTACTCAACTATTCCAACCGTTGTCTTTTCACACCCTGCTATCGGAACTGTTGGATTGACAGAAGAGCAAGCTATTAAAGAATACGGTCAAGACCAAATCAAGGTTTACAAATCAAGCTTTACTTCTATGTACTCTGCTTGCACTTACAACCGTCAAGAAACACGTTTCAAATTGATCACAGCTGGTTCGGAAGAAAAAGTTGTCGGACTTCATGGAATTGGATACGGTGTTGATGAAATGATTCAAGGATTTGCTGTTGCTATCAAAATGGGAGCAACCAAGGCAGACTTTGATGCAACTGTGGCGATTCACCCAACTGCATCCGAAGAATTTGTAACCATGCGTTAATCGACACAAAAGAAGCTGATACAAATGTGTCTGCTTCTTTTTTAATGATTTTCGAGTCGATGAAAACAACTTACCCAATCAGCAAAATCGGCCGTTACAGTTTTTTGTTACCTTTGTTACAGAAACAGGTTGACAATAATATTAAATTAAGTATAATAGTTACTATACATAAGAAAAGAGGTTAACTATTTTGAAAAAAGCTCACGTTTATGCTATCCCTGCTATTGGGGCTGCTCTCATTGCTGTTTTGGCACAAATCAGTCTTCCAATTGGACCTGTTCCCTTCACTCTGCAGAACTTTGCAATCGGCCTGATTGCTACTGTCTTTAGACCGAGAGAGGCTGTACTTTCTGTTGGACTTTATCTTCTTCTAGGTGCTATCGGTCTTCCTGTCTTTGCAGGAGGTGGAGCTGGATTTCATGCTTTGATTGGTCCTACTGCAGGCTATCTTTGGTTTTATCTTGTTTATTCTGGACTTACCTCTTCTCTAACTAACAGTGATAGTGGTTTTGTCAGAATTTTTCTAGCAAATCTCTTGGGAGATACACTTGTTTTTGTTGGTGGGATCATTGGATTACATTTCCTAGCTGGAATGCCATTTGAAAAAGCTCTTGCTGTGGGGGTATTTCCCTTTATCATCCCAGATCTTGGTAAAATTATTGCTATTAGTTTTATTAGCCGTCCATTACTTCAACGCCTTAAAAATCAAGCTTACTTTGCTAACTAAAAAAGGATATAGAGTTGTCATGACTCAGTATCCTTTTCTTTCATTTTGAAAACTTATACTCTTCGAAAATCAAATTCAAACCACGTCAGCTTCGCCTTGCCGTACTCAAGTACTGCCTACGGCTAGCTTCCTAGTTTGCTCTTTGATTTTCATTGAGTATTAGTTGCCTTTAAAGGCATCCACCATGGTTTGAAATTCTTCATTTGAGAGAGTAATTCCTTTGCCCATTTTAGTATGATCTGGGTTCCAAGCACGAATATCAAACTTTGCAGGGGCACCATTAAAGCTCACACGGTTGATTTCCTTGGTCCAACCTTTTTCGTTTTCAGAAAGAGTCAACAAGTGCTCTTCGATTTCAAATGTAAATTCTGCCATTTTCTTCTCCTTTTTTAGCTTTCATTAGTTTATTCGTAAAATCTTGTAGATTTTAGGAAAATTTTATATAATATTGATATAAAAGAAGGGAGGCCAATATGAGACATAAATTCCATCAAGTTCTAAATAAAATACATGACTTTTTAAATGGACATGACCAACCTGATCAGACTGAAACCAACTCCCATACAGCCACTATTGAAGAGGCTATCCAGAAACAAACCGCTGTTCACCTTATCTTGTCTGAGACAAGTTTTACAGGTGACATCATCAAATACGATCAGCAACGCCAGCAAATTATCGTGAAAAATTTTGCCAAAAATGTGACCCGTATTATCCGCATAAGCGATATTCAACGCCTGCGATTTGTCCCTTCAACCGTCCAAACAGCCCAAAAAAATAGATTTAAGAAAGAGTGAGATGTAGTTGCTTCATCCCACTCTTTTTTCTTAGCGAATTTGTTCAAAATGTAAATGAACAGCGATATGGTCTCCATAACCACTTCTTTCCAAGTCACGTTGTAGACGATAGGAAATGTAGTGTTCTGCAATGGTAATGTAACCTGCACCCAGTAAACGATGTTCAACCAAAGACTGAATCATGCTGATGGTAGCACGTTCCACCTTGGCTTCTTCCAAATCCAAAACGACTTTCTTAGTGACTTGTGCAAGATTTTGACGCAAATCATCTGTCAATACATAGACAGTCTGGGCTGCCTTTAAGATAGCTTGGTAAATCTTATCTGGATTAAATTCAGCAATTTCTCCATCACGTTTGATTACTTGCATAGCTTTCTCCTTTATTCTTTGTTTTCTTTAATTTCTGTCAGCATTTTTTCTTCTTCTGCTGTTAGTTGATAATGTTCAAGCAAATCCGGTCTGCGTTCATAGGTTTTCTTCAAACTCTCATACAATCGCCACTGACGAATTTTTTCATGGTGCCCGCTCATCAGTACATCTGGCACGACCATCCCTCGATAATCATAGGGGCGTGTGTACTGAGGATATTCAAGAAGGCCAGAAGAAAAACTATCATCTTGGTGGCTAGACTCCTTACCAATCACTTCTGGAATCAGGCGAACCGTAGCATCAATCATGGTCATAGCCGCCAACTCTCCACCAGTCAGGACATAGTCACCCAAAGAAATCTCATCCGTTACCAAGGTCTTAATGCGCTCATCATAACCCTCGTAGTGCCCACAGATAAAGATCAGTTCTTCCTCTTGAGCCAAATCCTCGGCATAAGCTTGATCAAACTGCTTTCCAGCAGGATCGAGGAGAATAACGCGCGGATTTTTCTTTTCAATAGCATCAAAGGCATCGAAAATGGGTTGGGCTCGTAGCAACATCCCCTGACCGCCTCCATAGGGCTCATCGTCGACATGGCGGGCCTTTTCAGCATATTCTCGAAAATTATGATACTGGATATCCAAGAGCCCTTTTTCACGTGCCTTTCCAACGATTGAGTGCTCTAGCGGAGAAAACATCTCTGGAAAAAGGGTTAAAATATCAATCTTCATCGTCTAACCCTTCTAAGATTTCCACATCGACGCGGTTATTTGGAATATCAACATTGAGAACCACTGGTGGGATATAAGGCAATAACAAATCACGCTTGCCTTTTCGCTTGACCATCCAGACATCGTTAGCACCTGGTTGCAGGATTTCCTTGATGGTTCCAATCAAATTATCACCCTCATAGACTTCCAAACCGATAATCTCGTGATAATAAAATTCACCATCATCTAAATCGTTTAAATCTTCCTCAGCAACCTTGAGACTGTATCCCTTGTACTTTTCGATAGCGTTGATATGGTACATATCTTTGAATTTAATAATGTCAAAGTTCTTCTGTTTACGGTGGCTAGCTATGGTCACTGTTTGAACGAACTGATCTTTTTCATCAAACAAAGCCAGCTCGGCTCCTTTTTTAAACCGTTCTTCTGCAAAATCCGTCACAGACAAGACTCGCATCTCACCCTGCAAACCCTGCGTATTGACGATTTTCCCAACATTAAAGTAGTTCATCTTGTCTCCTGTAGTCTCCTTCTTTCCATATTATTCTGACAATTCTTGAATAATAGCCGCAATTTTTTCTGATTCTGACCATTGTAAATAATGGTGATTCCCTCCTAAAATGAGTTTAGTATTGGAAGTCCAATATTCTGATTCTCTGTACTCTTTTTCTCTATAAGGCTGACAAAAAACAAATACAGGAACATGAGATTCTATCGACAAATTCTCAAAATCTTCCTCAGTAATCTCTCCAGATATCTGAAATTCTGGATCTTGATTTTCCAACTCTGAGCCTTTTTCTTGCATTAATTCCCAGATTTCTTTATTAATTTCAGGGCTAAATGTCTCTTGAGTTAAGTTCTTAAAATAAAGTTCAGGACCACACTCGTCAATCAGCCTCATCTGCCTTTCCATTTCTGGATAAGGATTTTCTGAAAAATCAGCCAACATGACTTTTTTAGTTGTCGGTTCAATTGCTAGTAAAGCCTGACACTTAATTGGTTTCTTGAGTAATTTGCAAGCTAAAATTCCACTCAAACTATGTGCACAAAGTATATATTCAGAAATCCCTAATTCTTCAAGTGCTTCATAAACCGCATCTGCAAGATTATCTAGATTTTTTCCAGTTTGGTCATGAATCGGACTCCTACCTGTGTTCGGAAAATCAATTGTCAAATAACCAATTGTAGGAGGAAGTTTTTCAAGTATAAGTGAAAAATTTTCATAACTTGGTAGCAAACCTGCGCCACTTAAACAAACTAGCATTTTCTTTTGCTTTTGATAAGTAACAGAAAGACTACCAATTTCTGTAGATACTTCAAACCTCTTCATAAAGAAATCCACTCATTCTGTATAATGAATTATTAAAAATCCTTATCCTTTATTTTATCACGTTCTAGGGATTTTCTCAAGTTAGAGAAAAAGTATGTCAACTCTCGAATTCCTTCAAAAATCCTTCCAAATCACGTTCATGTTGGTACTTAATGGCTGCAGTTTTGTCTTTCTCAAAGATGGTATTTGTTAAGTCAATGTCATTGATAGCCGCGATTGCGACGGTGTAGTAAATAATATCAGCTAGTTCTTTAGCAAGTTCCTCATTCAAGTCTTGAACCCCATCTTTTCGGCCAGAGTGCCCGTTCAAAACTTCGGCTACTTCTCCGACTTCCTCCACTAGCTTGATAAAGAGACATTCCTCAGTTCGAGACTGCTGATAATGTTCGAGTAATACTCTTCGAAAATCTCTTCAAACCACGTCAGCATCGCCTTACCATACTCAAGTACAGCTTGTGGCTAGCTTCCTAGTTTGCTTTTTAATTTTCATTAAGTATAAGTAGTCTTGTAATTGTCTAAACGTTAAATCCTTCATATCCTACTCCTTGCAAAAAAAGCGAGACATCCGTCCCGCCCTTCTTATTTTTCGTCAATAACGATTCTTACTTTTTTATCTTCAGTTGGGACAGAGTAGACAATCGTTCTTATCGCAGAAATAGTGCGACCCTTACGACCAATTACACGACCCACATCGCTTTGATCAAGATCCAAATGATATTCCAAAAACTCTGGTGTATCTTCAATCTTGATAGTTAAGGCATCTGGTTGTGAAATCAAGGGTTTCACAATCGCAATAATGAGATTTTCAATCGTATCCATCTGTCAACCTACTTTAAACTTATTTTGAGAATTTAGAATCGTGGAATTTCTTCAATACACCTTCTTTTGAAAGGATGTTGCGAACTGTATCTGAAGGTTGAGCTCCATCAGCCAACCATGCAAGAACGCGGTCTTCTTTCAAAGTTACTTGGTTTTCAGCAACAAGTGGGTTGTAAGTTCCAACTGTTTCGATGAAACGTCCGTCACGTGGTGAACGTGAATCTGCTACGTTGATACGGTAGAAAGGTTTTTTCTTAGAACCCATACGAGTCAAACGGATTTTAACTGCCATTTTTAAAGTCTCTTTTCTTATTTTTTATTTCGGTGAAATAGCTGAGCTATTTAGCACATGTTCTATTATAGCAGATTTCTGACAGGTGTCAAGAAAAAAACTTGACATACTATAAAATTTTTAAACCATTTAGAAATTTGTTAGAAGTAGGAAATAAATGTTTGAAAGAGGCTATCAGTGAATACTATTTTATACTCAATGAAAATCAAAGAGCAAACTAGGAAGCTAGCCGCAGGTTGCTCAAAGCACTGCTTTGAGGTTGTAGATAAGACTGACGAAGTCAGTTACATATATCTACGGCAAGGCAAAGCTGACGTAGTTTGAATTTGATTTTCGAAGAGTATTAGAAACATTTTATAAAGACCATCAACTCAAACCCATATCGCCTGAACGTGATTTGGATGCTTGGCTTCTAAATCCCAAGCCTGTTCCCAAAAGAAACATGGAATTATTAACAGATGATTTACTAGCAGGAGATATCATTCTACTCTGGAGAATCCAGTTTGGCACTTTTACCACCGAAACCTGGTTTCCTAAATACTTCGAGTACACTTATGGTATTGATACCCCTAAGCATCTAAAACTCTGGTAGAAAAAGGTTATACTGTCATTGAAACTGCATTTGACTCACTTGACCATCTGAATGCTACAATGAAAAAGAATATTCTGAAAAGCAAGGGAATTGCAGGACTATCTAAGATGAAGGCTGCCGATCTGGACCAAGCCCTTCATGACAACTTTTCAGAAGAAGAATTAGCAAGTCACTTTTCGATTCGTGGCTACAAATTGAGTCCAAAGGGAGAGCAGATACTGGAACAGTACCAGGAAATTATCGACCGGTATCCAAAGAAAAATCTCTAATCAAGCGACTTTGGGATTGATTTTCTCTAAAACTGTCTTGTCACTAATATTTGAAATCCACTTCCTTTTAGGGTACAATGGTAGAAATGAATTTTTGAGAGGAACAGAATGAAAAAACTAGCAACTCTTCTTTTACTGTCCACTGTAGCCCTTGCTGGATGTAGCAGCATCCAACGCAGTTTGCGTGGTGATGACTATGTAGATTCTAGCTTGGCTACTGAGGAAAGCTCCAAAGCAGCAGCACAATCTGCCAAGGAGTTAAACGATGCTTTAACAAACGAAAACGCCAATTTCCCACAACTATCTAAAGAAGTTGCTGAAGACGAGGCTGAAGTGATTCTCCACACAAGTCAAGGAGATATCCGTATCAAACTCTTCCCTAAACTCGCTCCTCTAGCGGTTGAAAACTTCCTCACTCATGCCAAAGAAGGCTACTATAACGGCATTACCTTCCACCGTGTCATCGATGGCTTCATGGTTCAAACTGGAGATCCAAAAGGGGACGGTACAGGTGGTCAGTCCATCTGGCATGACAAAGATAAGACTAAAGACAAGGGAACTGGCTTCAAAAACGAGATTACTCCTTATCTCTATAACATCCGTGGTGCTCTTTCTATGGCTAATACTGGTCAACCAAACACCAATGGTAGCCAGTTCTTCATCAACCAAAACTCTACAGATACCTCTGCTAAACTCCCTACAAGCAAGTATCCAAAGAAAATCATCGAAACCTATAAAGAAGGGGGAAACCCTAGTCTAGATGGCAAACACCCAGTCTTTGGTCAAGTGATTGACGGTATGGATGTAGTAGATAAAATTGCTAAAGCCGAAAAAGATGAAAAAGACAAACCAACGACTGCTATCACTATCGACAGTATCGAAGTGGTGAAAGACTACGATTTTAAACTCAATGAAAATCAAAGAGCAAACTAGGAAACTAGCTACAGGCTGCTCAAAGCACTGCTTTGAGGTTGTGGATAGAACTGACGAAGTCAGTAACTATACATAAGGCAAGGCGACGTTGACGCGGTTTGAATTTGATTTTCGAAGAGTATTAAATCTTAAAAACCTAAAAAATACAGTACCCACATTCGGTACTGTATTTCTTTTACTCTCATTCTTAAGTTAAATTATTAAAATCCCAGATTTGGTCCATCCAGCCTTCATAGAAGTCTGGTTCGTGACAGACCATAAGAATAGATCCCTTATATTCTTTGAGAGCGCGTTTGAGTTCATCCTTGGCATCCACATCCAAATGGTTGGTCGGCTCGTCCAGCACTAAAACATTGTTTTCACGATTCATCAAGAGACAGAAACGAACCTTGGCTTGTTCCCCACCTGACAAGACCTGAATTTGACTTTCAATATGCTTGGTTGTCAAACCACAACGGGCAAGGGCTGCACGGACTTCTGCTTGATTGAGGGCTGGAAAGGCATTCCAGACAGCCTCTAGTGGTGTTTGACGATTGCCACCTTCTACTTCCTGCTCAAAGTAACCAAGTTCTAGGTAATCACCTCGTTCAACTTCCCCAGCGATTGGTGGAATAATACCCAAGAGAGACTTCAAGAGAGTTGTTTTCCCTATACCATTGGCACCGATAATAGCAACCTTTTGATTGCGTTCAAAGGTAAGATTTAAAGGCTTGGTCAGAGGACGGTCGTAACCAATTTGCAAATCTTTGGCTTGGAAGATAAAGCGCCCTGGCGTACGAGCTGGTTTGAAATCAAAGGATGGTTTTGGTTTCTCACTTTGCAGTTCGATAATATCCATCTTATCCAATTTCTTCTGACGAGACATGGCCATGTTTCGTGTTGCAACACGCGCTTTGTTTCGTGCCACGAAGTCCTTGAGGTCCGCAATCTCTTTCTGCTGACGTTCGTAGGCTGCCTCTAGCTGAGATTTCTTCATAGCATAGACTTCTTGGAACTGGTAGTAGTCACCAGAGTAACGCGTCAGCTGTTGATTCTCTACATGGTAGACAATATTAATCACATCGTTCAGGAATGGAATATCGTGCGAAATAAGGACAAAGGCATTCTCATAGTTTTGGAGATAGCGCTTGAGCCAGTCAATATGCTCAGCATCCAAGTAGTTGGTTGGCTCGTCCAGAAGTAAGATATCAGGCTTTTCAAGGAGAAGCTTGGCCAAAAGCACTTTGGTTCTTTGCCCACCTGACAAAGAGGTTACATCCGTATCCATGCCAAAGTCCATGACACCAAGGGCACGCGCCACTTCATCAATCTTAGCATCCAAGGTGTAAAAATCACGACTCTCCAGACGGTCTTGGAGTTCACCCACTTCTTCCATGAGAGCATCAACATCCGCTCCGTCTTCAGCCATTTCCATATAGAGGTCATTGATACGGGCTTCAGCTTTGAATAGCTCATCAAAGGCTGTACGGAGAACATCACGAACAGATTGGCCTTCAGCAAGAACGGAGTGCTGGTCTAAGTAGCCTGCCGTCACATATTTGGACCACTCAACCTTTCCTTCGTCTGGCAACATCTTACCAGTCACAATGCTCATAAAGGTTGATTTCCCTTCACCATTGGCACCGACTAGACCGATATGTTCTCCCTTGAGGAGACGGAAGGACACATCTTCAAAAATTGCACGGTCACCAAAACCGTGACTCAGATTTTTAACTTCTAAAATACTCATTTTAATTCCTTATCTTGTTTTTATGTAATTGTTTATAGAGGAGCCAAGCCAGATAGCCACCCAAGGTATTGGTCCACAAATCATCAATCTCAAAGACGCGATTAAAATCAAAGAAAAAGTCCAAGACTAACTGCGTACACTCAATTCCAAGACTCACTAGAAAACTGAAAAGTAGCACTCTTTTTATTTTCCTTAAATTTGGAAAGAGATAGATAAGTTGAAAAATCAGAGGGAAGAGCAAGAAGACATTGAGGATATTTTGTAAAAAAATCCAACATAATTGTCCCATATCACTCACTTCACCCAGTTTCCAGAAAGAATTGAAAGGCGTCAAAAGAAAAACCAGGCGTCCAAGATGCTGAATACCTGGAGTTTCCACTCCCACAGGAGAATGTTCTTGAGGAGTAAAGCAAAAGTAAACGATACAAATGCTATAGAAAATGACTCCCCAGACCAAAATATGATTATAAGTTTTCTTCATCATTAAGGATTGACCGCTGTGACTGCTTTCTGGCGGTCACGTTTCATTGTGTTAGAGCGCAATTGTCCACAAGCTGCATCAATATCAGTACCGTGCTCTTGACGAACCACACAGTTGACCCCTTTTTTCTTAAGCGTATCATAAAAGGCCAGGACGCGCTCTTTCGGACTACGGCTATATTGGTCATGCTCACTAACTGGGTTATAAGGAATTAAGTTTACATAAGACAATTTCTTGATATTCTTGAGCAATTCAGCCAATTCCAAGGCTTGTTCTACACCATCATTGACTTCATTGAGCATGATATACTCAAAGGTCACACGACGATTAGTTGTCTCAATGTAGTACTCAATAGCAGCAAAGAGTTTTTCAATCGGAAAGGCACGGTTAATCTTCATGATGCTTGAGCGTAATTCATTGTTAGGTGCGTGAAGAGAAACGGCAAGATTGACCTGAACTCCTTCATTAGCAAAGTCACGAATTTTATGGGCCAAACCTGAAGTTGAAACCGTAATATGACGAGCACCGATGGCCATTCCCTTGTCATCATTAATGGTACGAACGAAATTCAAGACATTGTTGTAGTTATCAAATGGTTCACCAATTCCCATGACAACGATATGGCTGACGCGTTCGTCCTGACCACGCTCATCAAAGTATTTCTGAACCAGCATGATTTGCGCTACGATTTCACCGTTATTGAGGTCGCGTTGTTTCTTAATCAAACCAGAGGCACAGAAGGTACAACCGATATTACAGCCAAC
This sequence comes from Streptococcus sp. UMB0029, assembly GCF_002871495.1. GTDB lineage: Bacteria > Bacillota > Bacilli > Lactobacillales > Streptococcaceae > Streptococcus. Next base: position 131,015 of record NZ_PNGD01000005.1, on the reverse strand, counting down.
CTGAGTGGTCACACAGACTGACAAACCATAGTGTTGACGCATGAGTACTGTCTCAATCAGCATTCCATCTGGCAATTCAAAAAGATATTTAACTGTCCCATCAGCAGACTCTTGAACGATACGTTGTTTCAAGGGATTGACCACAAACTGGTCATTAAGCTTAGCAATCAAATCCTTGGAAAGGTTGGTCATCTCTTCAAATGACTGGACACGTTTACGGTAAAGCCATTCCCAGATTTGATCTGCACGGAATTTCTTTTCTCCCTGCTCCAAAACCCATTCCTGCATGGTTTGACGTGTTAAACTATAAATTGACGGTTTCATTTCTTCTCCTTATTCTCTACTCACTTCTGACGAATGACAAAATGACGTTGCCCCTTGTCCTCTTTCTGAGAATGCTGGTCTTTCTGACGACGTCTATTTTTCTTATCTGCATTCGGTTTTCGTTTGGTTTGAGCCTGTTTCTTTCCTTTTCTAGAAGACGATTCTTCTTCCTTCTTACGCATTTTCTTGTCAAATGATGCTCGCTTAGGGGCTTCATTTTCTAAGACAAAATAGGCACAACCATAACTACAATACTCTAAAAGGTAGTCTTGTAAACGACTGATTTTTTCAAGTTTTTCTTCTGTTCGGTCATCCTTGTAAAAACCTCGTAGGCGAAGCTGTTCATTACTCCAGTCCCCAACGATATAATCAAACTTGGTTAAGACTTCTGAAAAACGCTGATTAAAAGCCGTCACATCAAAGGCATCCTTGATATTTTCAACCAAGGAAAAAACTATCCCTTCCGTTTCGACCTTGTCCCCGTGTAAATGGAACTCAGGACCAGGAAACTTGTTATAGTTGTATAATTCAGGTGCAATTTCTTTTCGCATAGATATCCTTTTTCCACGATTACTTAATACTTTATTCTACCATAATTTCTAGCAGTTAGCACGTTTCTCATAAAAATGAAAAAAGTCTGACGATTTTGTCAGACCAGAATCATATAACCTAAAAAAGAGAAGAACAATTCTTCCCTCCATATACCATTATTTAGCTGCTGCGTACAATTCATCTACTTTATTCCAGTTGATCACTGAGAAGAAAGCTTTGATGTAGTCAGGACGCACGTTGCGGTATTTCACGTAGTAAGCATGTTCCCAAACGTCCAAGCCCAAGATTGGTTTTTTGCCTTCTGAGATTGGTGTGTCTTGGTTTGCTGTTGAAGTCACTTCAAGTTTACCTTCTTTGTTGACAACCAACCATGCCCATCCAGAACCGAAACGAGTTGTTGCTGCTGCAGTGAAGGCTGCTTGAAATTCTTCAAATGAACCAAATGTTGCATCGATTGCTGCTGCAAGTTCTGCTGAAGGAGCTGTTTTCTCAGGAGTCATCAATTCCCAGAAAAGAGCGTGGTTCAAGTGTCCACCACCGTTGTTGATAAGTGCTTGACGGATATCAGCTGGAATAGATTCTACATCAGCAAGCAAGGCTTCAAGGTCTTCACCGATTTCAGGGTGTTTTTCAAGAGCTGCATTGGCATTGTTGACATAAGTTTGATGGTGTTTGTCATGGTGCAAGTGCATTGTTTCCGCATCGATGTATGGTTCCAAAGCGTCGTATGCATATGGAAGATCTGGTAAGATAATAGCCATCTGTAATACCTCTTTTTCTTTCTATATGAAAATGATAACGCAAACATTCACTTTTTTCAAGTTTTTTGCTTATAGATGAAGAAATCACTGAAATACTTTCTAATAATACTCTTCGAAAATCTCTTCAAACCGCGTCAACGTCGCCTTGCCATACGTATGGTTACTGACTTCGTCAGTTCTATCCACAACCTCAAAACAGTGTTTTGAGCTGACTTCGTCAGTCTTATCTACAATCTCAAAGCAGTGCTTTGAGCAATCTGCGTCTAGTTTCCTAGTTTGCTCTTTGATTTTCATTGAGTATAAAACAAGCAAATCACTAAGAAACCCACGACAAGATAGTCATGACGCAGGTTGTAGTTTCAAAAAAATATCAATTTACCTGACTAGCAATCTGTAAGAGTGCCTTTTCAAAAAGGAAACCTTTTTCATAAAGACCTGTCTTAATCTGATAGTCTGTCTCAATCAAATAGGAAATAGCTTGCTTCAAAAAGCTCAATGAAAGTCCTCTTGAATCCCTCAACGCAAACTTGATTTGATAGGGATTGGGATTGCGTCCGAGAAAACTGCCTAAACTACTTGCAATCTGAGATTCTGCTTGTCCAGACTCCGACAAAATTTTCACCTGAGTAAAAGTCCGAAATTGTCCTAGCATGACTGCAATCAGTTTGATTTCATCTTCACCTTGCAAGGTCAAGTCTCTAACCAAATCGCGCGCCTGATCCATCTTTTTAGTCAGAATAAACTGAGTTAAATCAAAAATATTGTCCTGCAAGGTCTTGGGAATAGCATTGACAATATCTTCTTCCTCGATAACAGAGTCTTCCTTATAGGACTGTAAAAAGAGGAGATTTTTCTGGACTTCGCTAAATTGAAAACCCGACTTGACGAGAAGATTTTCAAAAGAATGATTGGCAAACTGCAGACCTTCTTTCTGGCTCCACTTTTGGAAATACTGGCGCAATTCTTGTTCTTTTGCTTCTACTGCATCAAAGACCTTGGCATCCCGCTTAAGTAATTTAACCAACCGTCTTTTGCTATCCATTTTTCCTTCTGCAAAGATTAACAACTTGGTTGTTGGTGAAGGATTATCAAGGTATTCCTCAAATGACTTGAGCTCATCATCTGTCAAAAAGCGCTTTTTAACAGTCGTGATATCGACAAAATGATCCAATATCACGATTTTCTCATCCGCAAAGAAAGGAAGGCTGACCAACTCCAGTTCCACATCCTTGTAAACTACTTCTTTCATATCAAAGTAGGCAAAGTTGAGGTCAGCAGAATCATAGCCAATCTGTTTCAATACTTGACTCTTCATAACTTCAAACTGACCCTGGTCTGTCCCTGTAAAAAGGCTCAGGCTCGGTAGATTTGCTAGAGTCAGTTTTTGACTTTCTTCAATGGCTAGCATCTTCTCTCCTTTCTTCTGATTTTTTAATGAATTTAGTCAATATAGCGCAATTTCCCACGGAAATCTTCTAGGCTCTCGTACCCTTTTTCCACCATGATTCCTTTCAGTTCATTGGTAATGCGTTCAAAAGCTCCAACACCTTCTTTATGAAGGGTTGTTCCTACCTGCACCATACTTGCTCCACAGAGGATATGTTCAAAGGCATCACGACCAGTCAACACGCCACCAGTTCCGATGATTTGGATTTGAGGATTTAAGCGTTGGTAGAAGGCGTGAACGTTAGCTAAAGCAGTTGGTTTAATATACTCCCCACCAATGCCCCCAAAACCATTTTTAGGACGGATAACGACAGACTCATCTTCTATATAAAGGCCGTTTCCGATAGAGTTAACACAGTTGACAAACTTGAGCGGGTACTTGTTGAAAATAGCTGCCGCTTGGTCAAAGTGAACAATATCAAAATATGGTGGCAATTTAATTCCCAGAGGTTTGGTAAAGTAGGCAAATACTTCTGCCAAAATCCGATCTGTTGTCTCAAAATCATAGGCAATCTGAGGTTTTCCTGGAACATTTGGACAGGAAAGATTTAGCTCAGTCAGACCACAAAACTCACTCTCTTGGACTTTTTTCAAGATAGTATGGGTTTCCTCTGGAGACATACCGACTAGAGATAGGAAGAAAGTTCGATTTGGCTCTTTTTCCTGCAAATCCAAAAGATAGTCCAAATAATAGTCTAAGCCATTATTCGGCAAGCCCATAGAGTTAATGGAACCAAGTGGAACATCTTGATAGCGTGGCTCAGGATTTCCCTGACGAAAGTCCAAGGTCGCAGTCTTGGTAACAAAAGTACCTGCTGCTGAGTTTTTGACCCCTTCTAGTTCCTCTATCGTCATACAAGCCACACCTGCTGCATTCATCAAACAATTGTCAAACTCAAAACCAGCAATTTGTGTTTTCGTTGATACCATGATTCTAATCCTCCAGATTCCTTTTATTGCTAATATTATACCATATTTTCATATTTTCTCTTTGAGAAAGATATTTCCAAGAAAAAGGTTCGTATTTTATGAATTAAAGAAAAATCCGGAACTGAATTGATAGAATTTTTAGAAAATTTTTGTTTTTCTCTTTACAGTTAAAAAAAATTCTGCTATAATGACACACATAATTAAATTAGAATTTAAGGAGAACAATATGACATCTGCTAAAGAATATATCCAAAGCGTGTTTGAAACTGTAAAAGCTCGTAACGGGCACGAGGCTGAATTCCTCCAAGCTGTTGAAGAATTTTTCAACACTTTGGAACCTGTATTTGAAAAACATCCTGAGTATATCGAAGAAAATATCTTGGCACGCATTACTGAGCCAGAGCGCGTGATTTCTTTCCGTGTTCCTTGGGTTGACCGTGATGGAAACATTCAAGTAAACCGTGGTTACCGTGTTCAATTCAACTCAGCTGTTGGACCATACAAAGGCGGACTTCGTTTCCACCCAACTGTAAACCAAGGGATTTTGAAATTCCTCGGATTTGAACAAATCTTTAAAAACGTCTTGACTGGACTTCCAATCGGTGGAGGAAAAGGTGGATCAGACTTCGATCCTAAAGGTAAAACAGATGCTGAAGTGATGCGCTTCTGCCAAAGCTTCATGACTGAATTGCAAAAACACATCGGACCATCACTTGACGTACCTGCTGGTGATATCGGTGTTGGTGGACGTGAAATTGGTTACCTTTACGGTCAATACAAACGCCTTAACCAATTTGATGCTGGTGTCTTGACTGGTAAACCTCTTGGATTTGGTGGTAGCTTGATTCGTCCAGAAGCAACTGGTTACGGTTTGGTTTACTACACTGAAGAAATGCTTAAAGCAAACGGCAACAGCTTTGCTGGTAAGAAAGTGGTCATTTCAGGTTCTGGTAACGTTGCCCAATACGCTCTTCAAAAAGCGACTGAACTCGGTGCAACTGTTATCTCTGTTTCTGACTCAAATGGTTATGTCATCGATGAAAACGGTATCGACTTTGATCTTTTAGTAGATGTTAAAGAAAAACGTCGTGCTCGTTTGACTGAGTATGCTGCTGAAAAAGCAACTGCAAGCTACCACGAAGGTTCTGTATGGACTTACGCTGGAAACTATGATATTGCGCTTCCATGTGCTACTCAAAACGAAATTAACGGTGAAGCAGCTAAACGTTTGGTTGCTCAAGGCGTTATCTGTGTATCTGAAGGTGCCAACATGCCAAGCGACCTTGATGCCATCAAAGTTTACAAAGAAAATGGTATCTTCTACGGACCTGCCAAAGCTGCCAACGCTGGTGGTGTAGCCGTTTCAGCCCTCGAAATGAGCCAAAACAGCCTTCGCCTCTCATGGACTCGTGAAGAAGTTGATGGACGTCTCAAAGATATCATGACAAACATCTTCAACACAGCTAAAACAACTTCAGAAACATATGGTCTTGATAAAGACTACCTCGCAGGAGCTAACATTGCTGCCTTTGAAAATGTAGCAAATGCCATGATTGCCCAAGGTATTGTTTAAGAATTACCAAGAGACTGGGACAATAGTCCCTTACTCATTGTGTAAGCAATAGACTAAGGATACCCTTAGCGATATTTATACATATTATACCACGAATTTTACAAACGATAAAAGAGGCTGGGCAAAAACCCACTTCTAACTATCAAAAAACGAGCATCTCCAACTACGGAAATGCTCGTTTTTTATATAGTCATTTAGTTTTATAGTGTATTGAAATGAGATATGAACAAATTGATTAGGAAAGTCAAATTAATTTCTAGAAATGTTTTAGCAGTCGCTGTGTACTATTGCAGTTTCAATCTACTATAAAAAAGCACTCCAAACATTCAAAAATATTTGGGACTTCCCTTAATAAATCCGTCACTTTCTTTTTCAATATAGCCCAAGCTTGCTCAATAGGATTCAAATCTGGTGAATAAGGTGGTAGAGGTAAGAAAAAGTGTTTATCTTGAATGCAAAGTTCATCCAAAATGTTCTTGGGATGAAAACTAGCATTGTCCATGACGATGACATGAGGTGTCTTCAAAGCAGGCAGGAGTTGTGTTTTGAACCACTCTACAAAGAAGTCACTCGTCATGCTCTCCTTATAAATCATGGAAGCTATAAAGTCTCCGTCTACTTGTCCTGCAACAATTGAAGTCCTCTCAAAACGCCGTTCGCTAATCTTTTCATAGACTTTCTCCCCTCTAGGAGCCCGTGCATAAGGACGATAGAGGTAGCGATCAATTACTGTTTCGTTAATATATACGACTGGTAAATCTTTTAGGCTATTCAAAATATCAAGAAACTCAGCAACTTTCTCTGGATTTTGTTCCTTAAAGCTAGTCGTCTTTTTTTAAAGTGACCTTAATCTGTTTTAAAGCTGCCCATACTGAAGGGACAGCACAATCAAAATGTGCCGCAATTTCCCGTAAAAAAGCGTCTGGATGAACCTCTACAAAGGATTTCAATTCCTCCAAAGGAATCTTTCGCTTTTTGACGACTCGCTTTTTCCGCTCTAAGTGTCCTTGTTCACGTCTTTCTTTTCCCAAGTAAAGAGAGTTCTAACGCCAACTTCAAAAACTTTGGCTGCCTCGACATGGCTGTGTCCCTCTTTGATGTAATCTAATGCTCCTTGTTTAAAATCTGTACTATATGCCATAACTTTATTATAACATGCCTATTTAAAACTAAGCAACTATATAAATTGGCCAAGAATCTAGCCTCTAAAACATCCACTATTCAAAAACCACACAGTGTTTCTTTCAGCTTGATTGAATTCAAGACTGGAATCACTGTGTGGTTTTATTTAGAAGCGAGTTTTTGCCCAACCTCCCTCCTTATAAAACTTTCGCAGAAGTACGACTGATCTCTTCTACTTGAATATTTTCAGCTTCAAATTTTTGCTTTAAGGCTGTTAAATCAACTGAACCATCGATTTGAACTTCGATAATCACCTTACCATCTTTACGCGGAATATTTACTGTATGTGAGATATTCAAATTTTCTTCAACGATTAGAGAAACAATCTTACCAAGAACTCCGACTTCATCTTCTGTAACGAAGCGCACCCGAATTCCTTCTTCTCCATAGCCAGCAATTTCAAGAAAGGCTTGGAAAACGTCACGGTCAGTAATAACTCCGTATACTTGATGGTTATCAACTACAGGAAGAATACCAATCTTATTTTTCAACATCAAATAAGTTGCATCCTCAAGACTCGCATAGCCTGAAACAGTGACAACATCGCGAATCATAACATCTTTTACTTTTGTCTTATTTAGAAGATAATTCATCTCATAGATAGAAAGACTTGTTGCTTTTGATGGACTTGCTTGGGCAATAGTTCCCTCGGTTACCAAACCAACCAATTGATCATTTTCGATAACAGGCAAGCGGTGTAATCCTTGCTCTCTCATCAAATCTGCTGCATGAGATACTGTTGTATCTGGACTAATATAAACTACCTTGCGGGTCATAAAATCTTTAACTGCCATGAGATTTCTCCTTTTCTATTCTTATCCCTATTATACAATCTTTTTGTAAATCTATCAAACGCTTACATTTCTTTTTCAAAATTCAGAAAAGTATGAATAAGCTAGCAAAAAGAGCTCTAAAATCGAGCTCTCTGAATGAAGGATAGACACACTTCATTCTGTTCTGTTTCAATGATTAGGAGCTAACCTTCCAGTGCAGATGAGAATTGCTTCACAGTCTCTATCTGCCGACTAAAAAGGTTCCCCGGACTATAATGATGATTACTTCGTAATCCTCATCCACCGACTAAAACAATCCACTGGATTCTGATGATTGCTCACGCAATCTCTATCTGCCGACTAAAAAGGTCCCCCGGACTATAATGATGATTACTTCGTAATCCTCATCCACCGACTAAAACAATCCACTGGATTCTGATGATTGCTCACGCAATCTCTATCTGCCGACTAAAAAGGTCCCCCGGACTATAATGATGATTACTTCGCAATCTTCATTTGCAACCTAAACTAGTCTCCCAGACTATGAGAAGACTGCTTCGCAATCTCCATCTGCCGACTAAAACAATCCACTAGATTCTAATGATTGCTTACGCAGTCTCTATCTGCCGACTAAAAAGGTCCCTCGGACTATTAATGAAGATTACTTCGTAATCTTCATCTACCGACTAAAACAATCCACTGGATTGTTTTAGCCACCTAGATATGCTTTTCTGACTTCTTCTGATGAGGCGAGTTCTTTTCCTGTTCCTGATAGAACGATTTTGCCTGTTTCCAATACATAGCCTCGGTCAGAGATTGCGAGTGCCTTATTGGCATTTTGTTCAATCAAGAGGACTGTTGTCCCTTGCTTCTGGATATCTTGAATAATATCAAAAATCTCTTGGATAAAGATTGGGGCAAGTCCCATTGATGGTTCATCTAAGAGAAGAAGTTTAGGCGTTGACATTAGAGCGCGTCCCATGGCAAGCATTTGTTGTTCCCCTCCTGAAAGAGTAGCTGCATCTTGGTTCTTGCGTTCTTCAAGACGTGGGAAACGTGAAAAGACCTTCTTCAAGTTAGCTTGATTTTCTTCACGATTTTTCTTTAAGAAAGCTCCCATTTCTAGATTTTCCATAACAGTCAAGCCAGGGAAGACGTGGCGTCCTTCAGGTACTTGTGAAAGACCACCTGCCACGATTTTCTGAGCTGGCATTTTTTGGATTTCTTGACCTAAAAATTCAATCTTTCCTGAACTTGGTCTAACTAGACCTGACAAGGTACGGAGAATGGTTGTTTTTCCAGCACCATTGGCACCAATAAGGGAAACAACTTCTCCTTCATTAACTTCAAAGCTTACATCACGGACTGCTTGGATCATGCCGTAATGCACAGAAAGATTATCAACTTTTAACATAGACATTAGGCTTCACCTCCTAGATAAGCTTCGATAACACGTTTATTGGTCTTAATTTCGTCTGGAGTTCCCTGAGCAATCAAACGACCGTATTCAAGTACGTAGATACGTTCTGTTACTTCCATGACCAGATTCATATCGTGTTCAATCAGCATGATCGTAATCTTAAATTCATCTTTGATACGACGAATTAACTCAGTCAATTCTGCTGTTTCCTGCGGGTTCATACCTGCGGCTGGTTCATCTAAAAAGAGAATTTTAGGTTCTGTAGCGAGGGCACGAACAATTTCCAAACGACGTTGTTGTCCGTAGGCAAGATTTTTAGCAAGAGTTTCTGCATCACCATCTAAATCAAAGATTTTCAGCAATTCCAAAGCCTTAGCCTTTAATTCTTTTTCACTCTTGTAAAAAGCTGGTAAGCGTAAGAAACTAGCAAAAACATGTTGCTTGTGATGGTTGCCAAAGGCAATCAAAACATTGTCCAAAACGGTTAAATCTTTAAAGAGACGGATATTTTGAAAAGTACGTCCAAGTCCCAAAGAAGCAATCTTATAAGGTGCCTTCCCATTTAAAAGATGACCATCAAGGGTAACTGTTCCCTCACTTGGTTCATAAACACCCGTCAAGAGGTTGAAAAGAGTGGTTTTACCAGCTCCGTTTGGACCGATTAGTCCAACCAATTCCCCTTCGTTCAATTCAAGAGTCACATCTCCAACAGCTGTTAGACCGCCAAAATGTTTGGTTAACTGTTTTACTTCAAGTAATGCCATTAGTTTTGCTCCTCCTTCTTAGATTTTTTAAAGAAACGTGATAGGCTTAATTCCCATGTCCCAAGGAGTCCACCTGGTCTGAAAATCATTACCAATACCAAGGCCAAAGCATAAATAATCATACGCACGCTAGCAACATCTTGGAGAAGCATATTCAAAATTCCCAGAACAATCGCTGAAACAATAGCACCTGTAATAGAACCAAGTCCACCAAATACTACAATGATCAAAACGTTGATTGAGTTGATAAAGGTGTAATCTTTTGGTACAACTGAACCGATAAATCCTGCCTGAAGTGATCCTGCAATACTTGCAGTAATGGCACCAAATACGAAGGCGATGATTTTAATCTTAGTCGTATTAACCCCAACTGACTCAGCAGCGATTTCATCCTCACGAACAGAGAGGGTTGAACGACCAATTGGACTACGCAAGAAGTTCAAGGTTGCAATGGTTGTAATCACGACAAAGAAGTATACCATTTGCCAAGTTGTAAAGTTAGGAATTCCCAAGATACCTGCCGCACCATTTGTAAGACTTCCGCCATTGATGATAAAGATACGGATAATTTCAGAAACACCTAGAGTCGCTACCGCAAGATAGTCCCCCTTCAAGCGCAAGGTTGGAATGCCGACAAGTAAGGCAACTGCTCCTGAAAGTAAAGCACCTACAAGCATAGCTCCAAAGAAGGCACCGTAGGTTGGTGATTTAGAACCAATAATAGCTGCTGCATAGGCACCAATCGCCATGAAACCAGCATGACCAAGTGAAAATTGTCCTGAAAAACCAACGATTAAGTTGAGACCAACAGCCAGAATAATATTAATTCCAATTTGTTGTAAAATCTGTACATAGAATAGGTTGAGTACTCCGACTGAAACCAGTACACTAATCAAGCCATAGCCAGCTAACAAAAGGAGTAACCATAGAATATTAACTTTTAAATTTTCTTTCATCGTTTACACCTTCTCTTTCACATTTTTACCAAGGATACCAGCTGGGCGGACAATCAAGATTAACAACAAGATTCCATAAACAATGGCATCACGGAAATCTGACATTCCAAAAGCTGTCGCAAAGGTTTCCAATAGACCAATTACAAAGCCACCGAGAGCCGCACCAGGAATGATTCCGATACCACCAAGTACTGCGGCAACGAAAGACTTAAGACCTGGAGTAACCCCCATCAAAGGCTCAAGAGAGTTATAATAGAGGGCAATCAGAACACCTGCCGCACCCGCAAGAGCTGAACCCAAAGCAAAGGTAAAGCTGATAGTACGGTTTACATTGATCCCCATCAATTGTGCCGCATCACTATCTACAGATACTGCACGCATTGCTTTCCCCATCTTAGTCTTTTGGACAATGACTTGTAACAAAATCATCAAAATCAAGGAAATCGCCAAAATCATTAACTGTACATTCGTTAAGCTAATTGGTCCCAAATCATAGCGAACTGTTTGAATCGCTTGAGGGAAGGCACGGGTATTGGCACCAACCAGATAGACCATGCCATACTCCAGTAGAAAAGAAACCCCAATAGCCGTAATCAAAACAGCAATACGAGTAGAGTGGCGCAAAGGTCGGTAAGCAAGAAACTCAATCACGACACCAAGAATGGCTGTCGCTAGCATAGCTACAATAAGCGCTATAAAGAAATTCATTTGAAAAGAATTAATCAAGAAATAACCGATAAAGGCTCCCATCATATAAATATCACCATGGGCGAAGTTGATGAGCTTGATAATCCCGTAAACCATGGTATACCCTAGAGCTAACAGTGCATAAACACTACCTAGAATCAAACCATTTACTAGTTGTTGGAGCATAAGATTCACTCTTTCTATTTATAATTTCGAGGGTTTTCCCTCACTTTTTGATAGGTTCTTAAACATCGAAACAGGGAGTGAGTCAAAGGCTCATTCCCTATTTCAACATTTTTCTATTATGGTTTTACAACCTCTGCTGCTTCAACCTTACCATTGTTCATAGTCATCATGTAAGCAGTTTTGACTGTGTTGTGGTCTGCATCGAAGCTTGTTTTACCAGTTACACCTTCAAAGTCTTTTGTTTTAGCAAGGTTATCCTTGATTTCACCTGAGTTTTTAGCACCTTTTGCTGCGTTTGCTACAAGGTGAACTGAATCATAAGCCAAGGCTGCAAATGTTGAAGGCTCTTCATTGTACTTAGCACGGTAAGCTTCAAGGAAGGCTTTGGCTTTAGCTGAAACTTCTACAGTAGTTGAGAAGCCTGAGATAAAGTAGATGTTTGATGCTTTTTCAGCAGTTGCTTGTTGTACAAACTCTTCACCATTGAATCCATCACCACCAACGATTGGTTTGTCAATTCCCATACCACGAGCTTGGTTTACAATTTTACCAGCTTCAGTGTAGTAACCAGGAAGAACGATTGCATCAAAGTCTTTCCCTTTCATTTTTGTAAGGGCTGCTTGGAAGTCTGTGTCGCCTGCTACGAAAGTTTCATCTGCAACGATCTCACCCTTGTATGATTCGCGGAAAGATTTAGCAATACCTTTAGCATAGTCACTGGCATTATCAGTGTAAAGGACAACTTTCTTAGCGTTTAATTTTTCAGAAACATAGTTTGAGATGATTTTTCCTTGGAAGCTATCTTGGAAAGTTCCGATAAAGAGGTAATCTTGACCTTTAGTCAATCCATCTTGAGTCGCACTTGGTGAAATCAATGGAACACCTGCTTTTGTAGCATTCGCTACCGCAGCTGCAGTTGCACCAGATGTCGCAGGTCCTACGATTGCTGATACTTTAGATTGGGTTACAAGGTTAGTTGTAACTGAAGCCGCCTCTGCTGTTTCAGACTTGTTATCTTTATCGACTACTTCGATTTGTTTTCCGTCGATACCACCTGCTGCATTGATTTCATCAACGGCAAGTTGGGCACCTTTTTGTTCAGATGTCCCGTAGGCTGCTACGGCACCAGTTTCTTCAAAGTTAAATCCGATTTTGATTGTCTTTTCATCTACTGAGTTACCAGCAGCGTTTGACGCTCCAGACTTGACTTCTCCACAGGCTGCAAGAAGTGCTACACTTGCAAGCGCCACAAACGATAGGGCAAATTTTTTCTTCATCTTTTTTGTCTCCTTATTTCTTAAATAAATAGCATGTTAAGAATATACCGAATTATCAGAAAATTGTCAACACATTTTTTAATTTTTTTCAGTGATAACGTTTTCTTCTCGATAAAGATTACCAACAAATGGCGTCTCCAACTCTTGAATGTGACAAGCTCTAACTTTTTTTATAAACTTTTCCTTGCTCAAGCGCCCGACTAATTGCTCCACTTCTTGAGTTGAAACATAAAGTTGCAAGTAACGATGCTTCTTGGAATGATAGGTAATATCTCCATAATCCTGCAGTTTTTTTGCATCACGATTATAGTAAAGATAGATAATCAAGCCAGATCGATTGACTTTTTCAAACATGGTAAATCCTCTTTCTAAGAAATCTCTCCCTATTATACCAAAAAAAGCAAACCCAGTCGAGTTTGCCTTCTATCATCATTAGTTCAATGAATTGTTGGCCATAATTTCATCAATAAAGCCATATTCAAGTGTTTCTTGGGCACTCATCCAGTTATCGCGTTCTGCATCTGCGTGGACTTTTTCGATTGACTGACCTGAATTTTCAGCCAAGATTTTTTCCAAGGTATTACGAGTTTTAAGCAAGTGTTCTGCAGCGATAGCCATATCGGTTTGTTGGGTACCACCACCTGTACCACCCATTGGTTGGTGAATCATGTATTCAGCATTGGGAAGCATGAAGCGTTTGCCTTTTGCTCCACTTGATGCGATGACAGTACCCATAGATGCTGCCATGCCCATAACGATAGTTTGGACATCTGCCTTGATAAAGTTCATAGTATCAACGATTGCCAAACCAGCTGAAACAGAACCACCAGGTGTATTGACATAAAGGTAAATATCCTTTGTACTATCTTGGGCATCCAAGAAAAGCAATTGGGCAATAACAGAGTTAGCCATGTTGTCTTCAACTGGACCTGTCAGCATGATGATGCGGTCTTTGAGAAGACGTGAGTAAATATCGTAAGAACGTTCTCCACGACTTGTTTGTTCAATAACTACAGGAATCATTTATTTCTCCTTTTGAGTTTTAATTTTGTTGGTCAAATGACTGAAGATAAGACTATTATAATATATTGGTCAAAAAAGGTCAAATTTTTGCTCTGTTTTCATTAGACAGAAACAAAAATTCAACCTCCTTTCGTGACTGGAAATTCTTTTCCAAGTCAATCTTCTTTTCGATCTTATTTCGTACCGAACAAGCGGTCCCCAGCATCTCCAAGACCTGGAACGATATAACCGTGTTCGTTCAAGCGTTCATCCAAGGCTGCTGTAAAGATTTCTACATCTGGATGAGCTTCTTGAAGGGCTTTTACACCTTCTGGAGCAGATACAAGACAGACAAATTTGATATTTGATGCGCCACGTTTTTTAAGAGAGTCAACAGCCAAGATCGCTGAGCCACCTGTTGCCAACATTGGGTCTACGACAAAAATTTGACGTTGGTCAATATCTTCAGGTAATTTCACTAGGTACTCAACTGGTTGAAGCGTTTCTTCATCACGGTACATACCGATGTGACCAACTTTAGCAGCTGGAACCAAGCTCAAGAGCCCATCAACCATCCCGATACCTGCACGCAAGATTGGAACGATGGCCAATTTCTTACCTGCCAATTGTTTTTGAACTGTTTTTGTAATTGGTGTTTCGATTTCCACATCTTCTAGTGGAAGATCACGAAGTACTTCATACCCCATCAACATTGCAATCTCATCTACTAGCTCACGAAAAGCTTTTGTAGAAGTATCTGTACGACGCAAGATTGACAATTTGTGTTGAATCAGTGGGTGATTAATAACTTCAATTTTTCCCATTTTTGGAATTCCTTCTTTCAATTTATTCTTCTTATTATACCAAAAAACGGTTTAAAAATCTTTCTAAACCATTTATTTTTGATAATTTTTACATTAGATCTGCCTCTTTAAGAGCTGCCTGCACTGTCTCAAGTGGTAAATGGGTCAATTCTGTCCCTTTTTCTTGATAAAGGTATTGGGCATAGTCATCCATTCGGTACTGGTTAATATAAACCACGCGCTTGCAACCAACCTGAAGCAATTGTTTGGTGCAATTCAGACAAGGAAAATGCGTCACATAGGCTGTAAAGCCTTTGGGAACACCACGTTCGGCACCTTGAAGGATAGCATTGACCTCAGCGTGAAGGGTACGAACACAGTGACCTTCAATGACCAGACATTCGTGATCAATACAATGCTCGGTACCTGACACCGAACCATTGTAACCAGTGGAAATAACCTTATTATCCTTTACCAAAATCGCTCCCACTTTGGCACGTTTACAAGTGGAACGATTGGCAATTAGTAGGGCTTGGGCTGCAAAATACTCATCCCAGGCCAGTCTTTTTTCAGTCATATCTCTTCTCCTTTTTCTCTATTTTTTAAAAAATGGTAAACCTAAATCTGCAATCTTTTCAGCAGGTACCTTCATGCCATCCTTGATCCATTTTAGAAGGACAGAGACGATGGCCGAGCTCCAGAAGGAATGAAGATAAGAGCTGACACCTTTTGATTTTCCATGGTGTTTTTCCAGAAACTCCTGCATAGCTTGGACAAAGATTTTTTCCAGATGGTAATCCAAGGCTAGTTGAATCACTCTGGCCTCCTTTCTTGCTTCGCGGAAAAGGTGAACCCAGACCAGATAAAGGTCTGTCTTTAAATCATAATGATGCAACTGTTCCATGATGTTGTGGACACTCCGTTTAAAGACACTCTCTAAAATTTCCTCTTTGGAATCATAATTACGGTAAAAGGCCGCACGCGAAACGCCTGCACGTTTGACCAATTCAGAAATACTAATCTTGGTCAAGTCCTTTTTTTCCAAAAGTTGCAAGAGGGCTGTTTCGATCGCTTCTCTAGTTAATAAATTGGATTCTTGGTTTGATTTTCTGAGATTTTCAAGAGATTTTTCAGAGATTCTACGTTCAGACATAACATTTTCTTTCTACTTGTCACAACAGACGGATAAGGCTTTTGTTTCAAGGGTTTTCATGATATAATTGTAAAAAAAGACAGAACCTTTGTCAATGTATAACTGGCAAAGATGGAGAATTTCTATGACTTGGAAGATTATTGCTGACTCTGGTTGTGATTATCGTCAACTGGCAAAACCAGCTATTGACACAACCTTTGTAAGTGTCCCCTTAACCATTCAAGTAGCTGATCAGATCTTTGTTGATGATGCCAATCTTGACATTGACCAAATGATGGAAACCATGTATGCAACCGCAGAAGCTTCAAAATCGGCTTGTCCAAGCCCAGATGATTATTTGCTAGCATTTGAAGGAGCCAAAAACATTTTCCTAGTAACCATCACTGGCACTCTTTCTGGTAGTCACAATAGTGCTCAACTGGCCAAGAATATTTATCTTGAAGACCATCCTGATACTAAGATTCATGTGATTGATAGTTTGTCTGCTGGCGGTGAAGTTGACTTGCTCGTAGAAAAATTAAATGACTTGATTGACCAGGGCCTATCTTTTGAAGAAGTGGTTGAAGCTATCACAGCTTATCAAGAAAAAACCAAGTTGCTCTTTGTTCTAGCCAAAGTCGATAACTTGGTGAAAAACGGCCGTTTGAGCAAGATTATCGGTACAGTCGTTGGTCTTCTCAACATCCGTATGGTTGGAGAAGCCAGTGAAACTGGCACCCTTGAATTACTACAGAAAGCACGTGGTCCAAAGAAATCAATTCAGGCAGCCTATGAAGAGTTGATAAAAGCTGGATATGCTGGTGGCCGTATTGTCATGGCCCAACGCAATAACGAGAAATGTTGTCAACAGCTTTCAGACCGAATCCGTGAAAATTTCCCACAGGCGGATATTAAAATTCTCCCGACATCTGGTCTCTGCAGTTTCTATGCAGAAGATGGTGGCTTGCTGATGGGATATGAAATTGACTAATTACATTCTTGACAAGAGGTGACTTCATCTCTTGTTTTTTTGTGGTACAATAGAGTTATGAAACATTTTGATACTATTGTCATCGGTGGAGGACCTGCTGGTATGATGGCTACGATTTCCAGTAGCTTTTATGGACAGAAAACCCTCCTCATCGAAAAAAATCGGAAACTTGGAAAGAAATTAGCTGGAACTGGTGGGGGACGTTGCAATGTAACTAACAACGGAACTCTAGACGACCTACTAGCTGGAATACCTGGGAACGGACGCTTTCTTTACAGTGTCTTCTCTCAGTTTGATAACCATGATATCATTAACTTTTTTACAGAAAATGGTGTTAAACTTAAGGTCGAAGACCACGGCCGCGTCTTTCCTGCTAGCGACAAATCTCGGACTATTATCGAGGCCTTGGAAAAGAAAATCACTGAATTAGGTGGCCAAGTTGCTACTCAAACAGAGATTGTTTCAGTAAAAAAGGTAGATGACAAGTTTGTCCTTAAGTCAGCTGACCAAACCTTCACTTGTGATAAACTCATTGTCACAACTGGTGGAAAATCCTATCCTTCAACTGGTTCGACTGGTTTTGGTCACGAGATTGCTCGTCATTTCAAGCACACCATTACCGAGCTTGAGGCTGCTGAAAGTCCTTTGTTGACAGATTTTCCACACAAGGCCTTGCAGGGAATTTCATTGGATGATGTGACCCTAGGTTATGGCAAGCATGTCATCACTCACGATTTGCTCTTTACCCACTTTGGTTTGTCTGGCCCTGCTGCCCTACGTATGTCTAGTTTTGTCAAGGGTGGGGAAATTCTTTCTCTAGATGTCTTGCCACAACTTTCAGAAGGTGACTTAGTTGACTTTTTAGAAGAGAACCGTGAAAAATCCTTGAAAAATGCCTTAAAAACTTTGCTTCCAGAACGCTTGGCAGAATTTTTTGTGCAAGGCTATCCTGAAAAAGTCAAACAGCTTACTGAAAAGGAACGAGAACAACTTGTCCAGTCCATTAAAGGACTTAAAATTCCTATAACTGGTAAAATGTCTCTTGCTAAATCCTTTGTTACCAAAGGAGGTGTCAGTCTTAAGGAAATCAACCCTAAAACCCTTGAAAGTAAGCTGGTACCTGGCCTCCACTTTGCTGGCGAGGTACTGGATATCAATGCTCATACGGGTGGCTTTAACATCACTTCTGCCCTCTGCACTGGCTGGGTGGCAGGATCAAACCCAATCTAAATCTAAATTATTCAATGGCTAAATCAGCCCCAAAAGAAAGGAAGTCCTTTGGAACATATTATCTTGTTAAGGGGAGTCACTCCTAATGGAAAAAATGCTATCCCTAAAATGTCTTATCTAGTAGATATCTTGACAGAAGCTGGTTTTCAACAAGTTCGAACCTATATTCAAAGTGGGAATATCATTC
This sequence comes from Streptococcus sp. UMB0029, assembly GCF_002871495.1. Lineage (GTDB taxonomy): Bacteria > Bacillota > Bacilli > Lactobacillales > Streptococcaceae > Streptococcus. The sequence goes on along the minus strand of NZ_PNGD01000005.1, from coordinate 112,839 downwards.
TTGAAAGTGACTTAGATTTAGAAACAATACGAGAACAGGTTCATACTCTAATAAAGGAAAAAATTGGTGCTGACTTAAAAATGGTCATCAAGAACAAAAGTGATTTTACAAAAATTGTCCAAGAAAACCCGTTTGGAGAACACTATCTTTATGACCGTATACACGTGATTTTTTATCAAGAATCTATTCAAAGTCTCCCTTTAGAAAAATTGAAAATTGATTACGGTGAAGAAGAAATTTGTATCGGTAACCATTGTCTTTACCTCTATCTCCCTAGAACTGCAAAACAAAAGAAACTCCATACCAACTATCTTGAAAAACTTTTTAATGTAGATTTGACCATGCGAAAACTAAATGTGGTAGAAAAATTATTAAGCAAGTAATACTTGAATTTAGAAAAAATCGGAAGAATACTCCTCCGATTTTATTTTGCTTGAGTTTGGACATAGTGAGCAATGACATCTGATGTGTACTGGGCTGTACCATCTCCAAATTTATCAATATTTTCCTTAAACTCTGGGTTATAAACGTAGCCTTTACCGATATGACCGAATACTTCAACGGAGCAGTCAAATCCATAAGTACGAATGGCTTGCAAGAGCTTAGCTGCTTGCTCTTGGTTTTCAGTTGCTGTTACAGGCAGACCAGCTTGAAGATTTTGTGCCAAAGCTTGAAAAACTTGATTGAAGGCAACCGTAGCCTCATCTTCGTGACCTTTCTGACGCTCCAGCGCTTGGTCCATGACTTCTTGTCCATATTTCTCCACCGCCTCTTGGTGGTATTTTTGATGGTCTTGGTAGTTAAATCCAGCAAATTTCTCTTGAATACTCATTTCTCTTTCTCCTTTTTGTTCTTGAATGGTTTTCTGCAAGGTGGAAATCAAGCTATCCAGATGTTCCCTTTCTCGAGTCAAATAGTCCAACTGCCTAGTCAAATGAGGCAATAAATCTGTCCTTTCTTCCTTTAATAGCTCTGCTATCTTTTCTAAAGAAAAACCTAGATATTTGTAGTAAAGAATGACCTGAAGGCGTTCCAAATCCTCTTGACTGTAAGTTCGATAACCGTTTTCTGACTTTAAAGGGACCAGAAGGCCTATCTTGTCGTAGTGGTGCAGGGTCTTGACAGAGACACCTGAAAGCTGGGCAGCTTCTTTTATATGGTACATGATTTCCTCCTTACACTAATAGTATAACCCCTCCCCTTAGGTCAGAGTCAAGCGATTTTGCGAAATTTTTTACTTTATCATAACATGAAAATGGTTTTCTTGACAGACCTTAGAAAACATGATAGGATAGTCAAGTCTATCAATCAAAAGAAACGCTCATTTTGAGTACTTATGAGGCTATTTGCCAAGGGCAGTAGCTTTTTCTTTTGTAACACTAATTTTAGGAGTTTAACTATGTCTGAAAAATCGCAATGGGGTTCTAAACTGGGCTTTATCCTAGCATCTGCTGGTTCAGCCATCGGACTTGGTGCCGTTTGGAAATTCCCTTACATGACTGCCGCTAACGGTGGAGGAGGCTTTTTACTGGTCTTTCTCATCTCCACTATTTTAATCGGTTTCCCACTTCTCCTTGCTGAATTTGCCCTCGGTCGAAGCGCTGGTGTCTCTGGGATTAAAACCTTTGGAAAACTAGGCAAGAATAGTAAGTACAACTTTATCGGTTGGATTGGTGCCTTTGCCCTTTTTATCCTCTTATCTTTCTACAGTGTTATTGGAGGATGGATTCTGGTTTATCTGGGTATTGAGTTTGGGAAATTGTTCCAGTTTGGTGGAACGGGTGATTATGCTCAGTTATTTACTTCCATCATTTCAAGTCCAGTCATTGCCCTAGGAGCTCAAGCTGCCTTTATCTTGTTGAATATCTTTATTGTATCACGTGGGGTTCAAAAAGGAATTGAAAGAGCTTCTAAGGTCATGATGCCCCTGCTCTTTATCATCTTTGTTGTCATCATTGGTCGTTCTCTCAGTTTACCAAATGCCATGGAAGGGGTTCTTTACTTCCTCAAACCAGACTTTTCAAAACTGACCAGTGCTGGTCTCCTCTATGCTCTGGGACAATCTTTCTTCGCCCTCTCACTAGGGGTTACAGCCATGCTGACCTATGCTTCTTATTTGGATAAGCAAACCAATCTGGTTCAGTCAGGGATTTCCATTGTAGCCATGAACATCTCGGTATCCATCATGGCAGGTCTAGCCATTTTCCCAGCCATGTCAGCCTTCAACATCCAGTCTGAAGGGGGACCAAGCCTGCTCTTTATCGTCTTGCCTCAACTCTTTGACAAGATGCCTTTTGGAACCATTTTCTACATCCTCTTCCTCTTGCTCTTCCTCTTTGCAACGGTCACTTCTTCTGTCGTTATGTTGGAAATCAATGTAGGCAATATCACCAATCAGGACAATAGTCAGCGTGCTAAATGGAGTGTGATTTTGGGAATCTTGACCTTTGTCTTTGGCATTCCTTCAGCCCTATCTTACGGTGTCATGGCGGATGTTCACATCTTTGGGAAGACCTTCTTTGACGCTATGGACTTCTTGGTTTCCAATCTCCTCATGCCATTTGGAGCTCTCTGCCTTTCACTTTTTACAGGCTATATCTTTAAAAAAGCTCTTGCTATGGAGGAACTGCATCTTGATAAAACGGTATGGAAACAAGGACTTTTCCAAGTCTGGCTCTTCCTTCTTCGCTTCGTCATTCCAATCATCATCATCGTGGTCTTCATCGCCCAATTTATGTAATTAAAAAGGACTTGAGTAATGAACTCAGGCCCTTTCTTTTTTATGGATGGCTAACAATCAATTCCAAACCTTGCCCTTCCAGGGTCCACGCTTCAACATCACTTGGTAGGATAAAGTGGCTCCCTTTTTGGATTGGATAATTTTTTCCTTCAACAGTCAGTTGACCTTGACCAGCTAAGACACTAAACAAGCTGTAGTCAGCTGTCTTTTCGAAGTCAACTTTCCCAGTAATTTTCCACTTGTAAACTGCAAAGAAATCATTGGATACAAGGAGAGTGGAACGCAAATCATCTGCTTTGACAGTTACAGGACGGCTATTGGCAGGCTCGCCAATATTCAAAACATCGATAGATTTTTCAAGGTGAAGTTCACGCAAGTTGCCCTTGTCATCCTTGCGGTCAAAGTCATAGACACGGTAAGTTGTATCGCTAGACTGCTGGGTTTCAAGAATCAAGATGCCAGCCCCAATAGCATGCATAGTGCCACTTGGCACATAGAAGAAATCTCCAGCCTTAACAGGCACTTTTGTCAGCAAGTCCTCCCAGTTTTTATCCTCGATTTGCTGGCGAAGTTCTTCTTTTGACTTGGCATTGTGACCATAGATAATCTCTGAACCTTCATCCGCAGCGATGATGTACCAGCATTCTGTTTTTCCGAGTTCGCCTTCATGCTCCAGTCCATAAGCATCGTCTGGGTGAACTTGAACGCTGAGCCAGTCGTTAGCATCCAGAATCTTAGTCAAAAGCGGAAATACAGGTTCTGGACGATTGCCAAACAATTCACGGTGCTCTGCATATAAAGTAGCAAGATCTGTTCCCTCGTAGCGACCATTGGCAACTTTAGAGACACCATTTGGATGGGCTGAGATAGCCCAATATTCCCCTATTTTTTCACTTGGGATGTCATAGCCAAACTCATCACGTAGCTTGGTTCCACCCCAAATTTTTTCTTGCATAACTGATTGTAAAAATAATGGTTCTGACATCATATTCTCCTGTCTGATTTTTCTCCCCTCATTATAGCAAAAAAAGAGTTCGAATTGAACTCTTTTTAACATCTTATAAAGTAGGGAGAAAATTTTATAAAAATAGTAACGATATACTTTTTTCTTTGATAGAGACGAACATAAAAGACTCTTGTAAAGCTAGCTGTCACTGGACTTTTTCCCTCAACTCTCATTCAAAAATTACTTTAATGAAGCATCTATTTTCATAAACGAACAAAACTGAAACCAGTCTTCTTTTTAAATCAAAACTGTAATAGCCGTCACAAGGCCAAAAACGATACCTGGAGCATTGGCAGCAGCAAGGGGAATATCTCTTTCTTTCTTGAAAAGACCGTAGTAAATCCAAGGACTACAGTTGATGACAGCAACCAAGGTCTGGATGAAATTTCCTTTTTGACCAGCCAGATTGTTCATAATTTGTGGGAAGTAAGACACATACATCATAACAGACATGAAGGTCGCTACCCAACCCAAAACTTTCATTTGTTTTTCGGACATTTTCAAAACCTCTTTTATTCTTTTATGCTTTTTATTTTATAATATGATGCAAAAACAAGTAAGAGTTTGAGAGTTTTGTTATAAAAATATAAACTATTACAATCTTGTGATAAGAAAGAAGAATGAAGCTAGGAAAAGTATATATAATCAGAAAAACGCATATTATTATGTATTGAAAAATCTTGATACTGGGTGTTTTATTGCTGAAATATTTACTTTATTTTCTGATAAAACTGACTTTTAAACCAGATTCAATATTTTCCTAAATCTACAACTTGTTGATATCTACTTTCATCATCAATATGATGGGCAATTTCTAACATCATTACAGGAAGAGAAAATAGTAGTTCATGTACCATGAAGGCGTTTTCTTTATCTAGGGCTGCGGTCACTTCATCAGCCAATAACAGATTTTTTCTACGAAGAAGAAAACGTGCCAATTCAACCCTTACTCTTTGTCCCCCAGAAATATTCTCCCCGTTATTCTTGATAATAAAATCCAACCCACCCGTCAATTCAAAATCTAGTTTGACTTGTTTCAAAACAGCAAGCAACTCTTCCTCAGAAAATTCTTGTCCTAATGTCAAATTATAACGCACTGTATCGTTAAAGAGAAATGGGTGTTGGCTAATAATTCCTATACTGGATACAAAACTTGATGTACATTCATTAACAGTTGTCACACCGATAATTTCTCCCTCATCTGCTATTTCTTCTCCAGTAATGAGTCGAAACAAGGTTGACTTACCACAACCACTCGGTCCTTTGATTAAAACTTTCTGACCTGCTTGAACATCCAAATTTAGATGAGTAAAAAGTTGTCTGTCACCATAGGATTTACTTAAATTTTTTATGTGCAGAGCATTCAATTCTTGCGCATCTTTTTTATCTATCTGTTTTACATCTCCAATTTCTAATACTCCAAAAATCTTATCTGCTGTCGTTTTTGCCCCTTGTATATCTACAGCATCATACATAATAGTCTGAATAGGGCTCACTAGCTGACCTGCTGCGATGTACATGGCAACAAGACTTGCCACTGACACTTTCTGCCCAGCCATAGCAAAGTAAAAACCTAAAACAAGTGGTAAAACTTGGCTTAAAAAGACCATGAAACCGTTGCAAAAGAAAATAATATTATGGGTAAAGCAAAATTTTTGAATGGCTAGTTGATAATTTCGATTAATCTTCCAAAATCTGTTCTGATTTTCAGAAATTGCTTGATTCATGAGTAGAGTATGTGCTCCTCGGATACTATCAGATACTTGATTATGCACTTCTACTCTGCCTTGAGCCATGTCATCACCAGTATGTTTGAGTCTTTTATTCATCAAGAACTGAGGAATAGGACGTAAAATAGTGAAAAAGACAAAAATACTACCTAGTAACAAATTTTGCGAAATAATATAAATCGCTGTTAGTAATGCTACAAAGCTCCAGCAAATGATATTGACGTATTTTTCTAAGTAATTATCCCCCAAATACTCCATATCTTGTGTGAGCATGGTGATTTTTTCATCTTCGTTAAAATCTTTATTTATCATCAGCTTGTCAAATAAATCTGCCCTCATATTCATTTGAATTTCACGCCGAAAAACATTATGTGTATGATTACAAAAGAGCATTAAGCTATACAAGACGAAGTATACTGTAAAGCCAAAAATAGCAAACTGTATGATTTTAGAATAAGTCAGTTCTCCTTGATTTAAGGACAAGGCTTGTGAGACGACTAAGGGTTGAGCAAGAGCTAAACCTCCATTTGCCAGTGCACCGATGATAGTATAAAACTTCGTTTTCTTATCCAGATAGTGAAATATTTTATTCATAATGCCCTCCTAGAAAAATAGAGAGACTAGCCGCCCTCTCCATTTTTATATAAACTTAACAAATATTACAATTATTGCTTACAACTTCAACTTTTTTGCAACCTTTTTGTTTTTCTTAACAGACATTTTTTGCTTACCCCTCTCTAGTCCACATCTAAAATATCTTCATAGCAACCAGAAATAGCATAAAGTGCTAGATTTTTACGAATTTTCTCTTGCATATTCTTACAAATCACAGAAGAGCTTAATTCCGTAATATGCTTGGCCATTGGACAAAAGCCTGATTTACAAACTAAAACAAAGGGACATGTTTTACAGTCTTCTCTAACAGACAGAAAGCAGCCTTTCATATGAATCTTGTTTTATACTGTTATGTTTTTATTATAAGATTTTAGAAAAATGCTGTCAATTGCTTTATATGAAAAAGACCGGATTGCTCCGATCTTTCAATAGTTCATATTCTCACATTATGTTTTAAGAATAATTAAGGTTATCTTCAAATGACTAATCGCCTTATTTCATACGATAAAAATCAAGCACTAGACCAGCAGGACCTTTAACTAATAAGGACTCTGTTCCCCAATCCGTTTCACAAGGGACGTGTAAAATCTCGACACCGATCTCTTTTAAACGTTGGTAGTTCTGGTCTACATCCTCAACCTCGATATGAAGAATGATTCCTGACTGAAAATCTTCCAAAGGAATCAAATGATTTTGGGACAACATCAGACAGTGACTGCCAATCGTAAACTGAGCAAAACTGTCATCAACATAATCGGACTTTTTATCCAAAATACGCTCCAAGTCAGCACAGACTTGGGGAACATCTGAAACGATAATATCTAATTGATTTAAATTCATTTACTATCCTCCATAAAAAGACCGGATTGCTCCGATCTTTTTAAGTTCCACGAAGGAATTATTTAATTGCGCGTGATTGCAATCCTTCTTCTTCCAAGAAGAGGCGGAATGGTACGAGTTCTTCTGCTTCATATTTTTCCTTGAAGGCTTTGATTGCTTCTTCTGAGTGAAGTTTTGGATCCAATTCAAGTACTTCTACTGGAAGTGGACGGTGTGGAGTGATGCGAGCATCGATAACAACAGTTTTACCTTCTTTGTTGAGTTTAACAGCTTCTGCAACAACTGCATCGATGTCTTCGATACGGTTTACTGTAAATCCAACAGCTCCTTGAGCTTCAGCAATTTTAGCGTAGTCAGCGTTTGTGAAGTCACAACCAAACAAGTGTTTGTTTGTGTCTTCGTATTTGTCCTTGATGAAGGCATATTTATCATTTGAGAAGACAACGTTGATAACTGGAAGGTCGTATTGAACGTTTGTGATAACGTCTGGGTAGCACATGTTAAATGCTCCATCACCCATGATGTTCCATACTTGGCGATCTGGATTGTCTTTCTTAGCGGCGATACCACCAGGAAGGGCAATACCCATTGTCGCAAAGAGTGGAGATGTACGCCACATGTTCTTAGGTGTCATGTGAAGGTGACGAGTAGATGTTTGAGTAGTGTCACCTACGTCGATTGAGTAGATAGCGTCTTGATCAGCATGTTTGTTGATTGCATTGTAAACTTGATACAATTGCAATTCACCCTCAGTTTTACCTTCGAGTTTGTTCATGTAATCACGCCAGTTTTGGTTATTCTTAACGTTTGCACGCCACCATGGAGTTGATTCAACTGGGTTTACTTTGTCAAGGATAGCTTTAGCTGCTTGACCTGCGTCACCAAGGATTGAAGCGTCAAGGGCATGACGTTTACCAAGTTTGTAAGGATCGATATCCACTTGGATGAATTTTTCAGTGTTCTTGAATGCTTCGTAAACTTCAGCAAATGGGAAGTTTGAACCAAGGAAAAGAACTGTGTCTGCTTCAAAGACAACTTCGTTGGCTGGTTTCCAACCAACACGGTAAGCAGAACCTGTCAAACCTTCATAGTTCCATTCGAAAGCTTCAAAGTTTTTACCAGTTGTGATGATTGGTGCTTTGATTTTACGTGACAATTCAGTGATCACTTCACCAGCTTTAACACCACCGTAACCAGCGTAAATAACTGGACGTTCAGCATTGTTCAAGATTTCAACAGCTTTGTTGATTTCAACTTCGTTCAAAGCAGGAGCGATGAATGAACGTTCGTATGAACCTGAACCGTAGTATGAGTTTTCGTCGATTTCTTGGAAACCGAAGTTTACTGGGATTTCAACAACAGCTGGACCTTTTTTAGAAACTGCAGCACGGCAAGCTTCGTCGATTACTTTTGGCAATTGCTCAGCGTAAGCTACACGTTTGTTGTATACAGCGATACCGTTGTACATTGGGTTTTGGTTCAATTCTTGGAAAGCATCCATGTTCAATTCGTTAACTGGACGTGATCCAAGGATTGCTAGGAATGGAGTGTTATCCATAGCTGCATCGTAAACACCGTTAATCAAGTGAGTCGCACCTGGACCACCTGAACCAACTGCAACCCCGATTGAGCCGCCGAACTTAGCTTGCATAACCGCTGCAAGAGCACCTGTTTCTTCGTGGCGAACTTGCAAGAAACGGATATCTTTGTCTTCAGCCAAAGCGTCCATCAATGAGCTGAGTGTTCCTGATGGGATACCGTAGATTGTGTCTACGCCCCATGTTTTCAATACGTTAAGCATTGCTGCAGATGCAGTAATTTTCCCTTGAGTCATAATGATAACTCTCCTTCAAATATTTTTAAATTTACTAAGAAGCATTCAGATAAATTATGAAAACGCTTTTAGCAAATTTATTACAATTCTAATTTACCACATTTAATTTTAGTTTACTAAGAATCTGCTCAGAAGTTTTTATTCTCTATTACAGTACAGTTTGAAAACGTTTTTAAATTCTGTTTTATAATACTCAATGAAAATTAAAGAGCAAACTAGGAAACTAGGCGCAGGTTGCTCAAAGCACAGCTTTGAGGTTGTAGATAAGACTGACGAAGTCAGTTACATATATCTACGGCAAGGCGACGTTGACGTGGTTTGAATTTAATTTTCGAAGAGTATTAAAAGCGAGCAAGCTCGCTTTTAATCTATTTTACTAAAGTTTAGCAGAAGTGAACTGGTCAGAACGGATACAGAACTAAAGGCCATGGCTAGACCTGCCAGTTCTGGGTTGAGGGCCAGTCCAACACCTGAAAAAACTCCTGCTGCTATCGGAATTCCAACAACATTGTAAATAAAGGCCCAGAAAAGATTGAGCAGAATACGATGAAAGGTTTTCTTACTCATGTCAAAGGCTCGCACCACTCCTAGGAGGTTATTAGTTGTCAACACCAAATCTGCTGACTCGATGGCGATATCTGTTCCAGCTCCCATGGCAATCCCCACATCTGCTACACTAAGGGCAGGAGCATCATTAATCCCATCACCAACAAAGGCTACTTTACCTGATTGTTTCAGTTTATGGATTTCATGGGCTTTTTCTTCTGGCAAGACACCTGCAATGACCTCTTCGATTCCAATCTGATCTGCAATGGCACGCGCCACACCTTCATTGTCTCCTGTCAGCATGACTGTTTTAAGACCACGTTTTTTCAGTTGACTGATGGCAAGCTTAGCATTTCCCTTGGGAATATCTTGCAAAGCAAGCAAGCCTTTGATTTCATTGTCCACAGCCAAAAACACAACTGTCTTAGCTTCTTTTTCTAGTTGTTCTAGTTTTTCTTGATAAATGCTAGAAATATCCATGCCATCCAGCATTTTAGCATTTCCAAGCAAAACTTGTTTTCCATTGATTTGCCCTGAAACACCTTTTCCGTGCAAGGCTTGGAAATTTTCCACAGTGTGAAGCTCAAATCCAGTTTCAGTCGCTCGCTTAACAATAGCCTCAGCCAGTGGGTGTTGAGAAGCTTCTTCCAAGGAGGCTGCCAATCCAAGCACTTCTACTTCGTCGCCGATGATATCTGTGACCACAGGTTTCCCTTCCGTCAAAGTCCCGGTCTTATCAAAGACAATAGTTTGAACTTTCTGGATTTCCTGTAGAACCATTCCATTTTTGAGGAGAACTCCCATCTTGGCACTGCGACCTGTCCCCACCATAAGGGCTGTCGGTGTTGCAAGTCCCAATGCACAAGGGCAGGCAATAATCAGTACTGCTACTCCATAGAGAAGCGAAGACACAAAGCTCGCTCCAAGCACAACTACACTATCCCTGAGCAAGACGAACCAAACCCAAAAGGTCACAATCCCTAAAATGACAACTGCTGGGACAAAAATCCCTGAAATTTTATCCGTCAAGTCCTGAATCGGCGCACGACTGGTCTGAGCTTTCTTCACAAAATCCACAATCTGAGCCAAAACAGTCTCTGAACCAACTTTTTCTGCTCTAAAAACAAGTGTTCCACTATTATTGATGGTTGAACCAATGACGGTATCTCCAACTGTCTTGTCCACTGGCAGGCTCTCACCTGTCACCATAGACTCATCAATACTAGAGATACCTTCTACTACGACACCATCAACCGCAATCTTTTCACCGGGACGCACTCGAATCAGGTCACCTACCTTGACTTGCTCCAAAGGGACTTGAACATAGTTATCCTCACGCAAGACTTCTGCAGTTTTAGCCTGCAAGTCAAGTAATTTCTCCACAGCTTGGGAAGTATTTTTCCGCATTTTCTCCTCAAAAACGGCTCCCATAAGAACGAAGAAGAAGATAAATGCAGCACTTTCAAAGTAAACGGGGAGGCCAGCGAAGAGGGCTACTAAGCTATAGAAATAGGCCACTAGGGTTCCCAGAGCAACCAAGGTATCCATGTTGGCATTGTGCTTTTTAAAACTAGCCCAAGCACTTTGGATATAAGGACCACCTGCTACTAGCATAATCGGTGTTGTGGCTAAAAAGGTGCCCCAACGCATGACTTGGTGACTAATCCCTCCTGTCGACATCCCAATCATGAGGATCACAAGAGGCACAGTAAAGATACTAGTAATCCAAAAACGCTGTAAAAGTGATAGAGATTTTCGAGTCTTCTCAACAACTGTATAGCTTCCTTTTTGCATCTTCATACCACAAGAAAATTCATGTTGACCTAATTCTTGAGGGGTAAAACGAATTGTTTTCTCCTCATCTACGCCGATTGGTTCCAAAATGCCTTCTTCTTCAAACAGAATTTCCTTGTAACAGTTTGAAGGAGTTGCTCGATGAAAGGTAATCTCAGCTGGAATTCCCTTTTGAAGCTGGATATGGGCTGGATGATAGCCTTTCTCAGCTGTAATATGGATTTTTTGAATGCCATTTTCTAGGCTTACTTTCACAATTTCAGTCATATCATTCTCCTATTCTACAATCATCTTACCGTGCATCATATTCATGCCACAAGAGAAACCATACTCTCCAGCCTGCTCAGGCGTGATTTCCACTATATACTCTTCCCCCATAGGCAGGTCCGCATGGACACCAAAGTCTGGAAAAACAATTTGGTCCAAACATGGTGAAGGGTCCTTACGGTCAAAGACAATGCGGGCTGGCACTGATTTCTTGAGGATAATCAACTCAGGAGTATACCCTCCCATGACCTCCACTCGAATCTCTTGGTAGCCCTTTTTTTGCTGGGCCTTTTGTCCAGATTTTTCAGGCTTTTTGAAAAACCAAAACAAGATAAAGGCGATAAGGGCAATACAAATAATGGTTACAATACTATTTAACATGACGTCTCCTTTACATACAATTACATTTTACTTCTGTCACAGCGTTTGATTTCTTCTCAGAAATCACAGCTTCTAAGTCTTCCAAGTCAGCCAGAGTAAAATCACATTCCATAATCAAATCAGCCAGCAAGTTCTTAATCCTACGGGAACAAACCTTGTCCTTGATATCTTGGACAAGTAAATCCCGACTTTGGTCCAAAGTTAAAAGGGCTGAATAGACAAAGAACTTGCCTTCTTTTTTCCGAGTCAGACACTCTTTCTCAACCAAACGAGCCAAAAGAGTTTGAATGGTTGACTTGGACCAGTCGAACCGCTCCGCCAGAACCCTGATCAAATCCGTACTAGTCTGTTCCCCTTGCATCCAAATAATCTTCATGACCTGCCATTCTGCATCTGAAATCTGCATTAGCACACCTCCAAAATCTACATTTGTCAATTATGACTCTAAGTATACTCTTAAAATCTACATTTGTCAACTATAAAATTAATCTTTTCTTTGAAAAATTGAATTTTAACCATATAATACAGGATTTTCAGTCAAATCTTACTATATAAACTATAAAAATATGCTATACTAAAGAAAAAAGAAAACAACCACTAGGGGTGCGTAAAGCTGAGATTAACAACTGTTAGATCCCTTTGACTCAATCTAGGTAATGCTAGCTGATGGAAGTGGAAATGATAATGTGGACTAGCAGTCTTCTATTACCTTTCTAAAACAGACTAGCTTGTTCTTAAGAATACAAACTTCAGTTGGTTGGGAGGTTTTAGATGACTTATTTACCCGTTGCTTTGACCATTGCAGGGACTGACCCTAGTGGTGGGGCTGGCATTATGGCAGATTTAAAGTCATTCCAAGCTAGAGATGTCTATGGAATGGCTGTTGTGACCAGTCTTGTTGCTCAAAATACCCGAGGCGTTCAATTAATCGAGCACGTCTCCAACCAAATGCTGAAAGCTCAATTGGAGAGCGTCTTTTCGGATATCAAGCCTCAGGCTGTAAAAACTGGGATGTTGGCAACTACTGAAATAATGGAAATCATCCAGCCCTATCTTAAAAAGCTGGATTGTCCCTACGTTCTTGACCCTGTTATGGTCGCTACGAGCGGAGACACCCTGATTAATAGCAGTGCCAGAACCTACCTAAAAACAAATCTGCTTCCACTTGCAACCATTATCACACCCAACCTTCCTGAGGCAGAAGAGATTGTTGGTTTTTCAATCCATGATTCCGAAGACATGCAACGTGCCGGTCGCCTGATTTTAAAAGAATTTGGTCCTCAGTCTGTTGTCATCAAAGGTGGTCATCTCGAAGGCGGTGCCAAAGACTTCCTCTTTACCAAGGATGAGGAATTTGTCTGGGAAAGCCCACGAATTCAAACCTGTCACACCCATGGTACTGGATGTACCTTTGCTGCAGTGATTACGGCTGAACTAGCCAAGGGCAGAAGTCTTTACCAGGCAGTCGATAAGGCCAAGGCCTTTATTACAAAAGCCATCCAAGACGCCCCTCAACTCGGTCATGGTTCTGGTCCAGTCAACCATACAAGCTTTAAAGATTAAAAAAACTCTCTAGTTCCCACTTTAAGGGAATTAGAGAGTTTTTATACTTTTTAAAAATCTCTTCAAACTAGGTCAGCTTTATCTGCAACCTCAAAGCTGTACTTTGAGCAAGCTGCGACTAGCTTCCTAGTTTGCTCTTTGATTTTCATTGAGTATTAATTAGAAAATAATGTCATCCAACTTTGTTAAAAAGGCTTGCGTTTTTGCCTCTACATCTTCTGCTTGCATTAGATCGCGTACGACTGCTACTCCAGCTATACCCGTGCCGATAAGTTGGTCAATATTCTCTGATGTCAATCCTCCAATAGCAACTACTGGAATGGCTACCCTTTGGCAAATTGTCTTCAAGGTTGAAATCAGGGTGATAGGCGCATTTTCCTTGGTGGTTGTTGGGAAAATGGCTCCTGTCCCCAAGTAATCTGCACCCCCTTCTTCTGCCTCGAGGGCTCTTTTTACAGTTTTAGCTGTGACACCAAGTATTTTTTCAGGGCCCAAGACTTGTCGGGCAACCGAAACTGGTAGTTCATCATCTCCTATATGCAGACCAGCAGCATCAACCGCAAGACAGACATCCAAACGATCATCGATTATCAAGGGAACTTGATAGGTATCTGTTATTTCCTTGACTTGTTTTGCCAGTTGATAATATTGATTGGTTGTAAGATTTTTTTCTCGTAATTGGACTATGGTAACCCCTGCACGGCAAGCCCTCTCAACCTTTTCAAGAAAGCTTTCCAAGGAATCTTGGTAGCGATTGGTTACCAGATACAGTCTAAGTGCCTCTCTATTCATAAACATCTCCTTTGATAGCATCTAGCCAGTTTTCATCTCTTTTGAGGAGCGAAAGCTGATTGAGTACTTGGTATCGAAAATCTTCCAATCCCATTCCTTGAACAACTATTCTCTCAGCAGAGATATTGAGATAAGAGACTGCTAAGCAAGAAGCTTCAAAGGCAGTCTTTCCTTGGCTGAGAAAAACGGCTGTCAAGGCTCCAACCAAGTCTCCTGTCCCTGTTATCCAGTCTAATTCTGCACAGCCATTCTCCAATACAGCAACTTGATTCTTCGACACGATGAGGTCCTTAGGGCCTGTGACTAAGAATGATATACCTGGATAGGTCTGACACCAGTCTTTCAAAACTTGAAGCAAATCCTCAGTTTCTTGATCTTTAGCACTCGCATCGACCCCAACTCCGTGGTGTTTTAAGCCAACAAGACTTCGAATTTCCGACATGTTTCCTTTAAGTACCGTAGGGCTATAGTCTAAAAGGTCTCTGACTAGTCCCTTACGAATGGGCGACGCTGTTACGCCAACCGCATCTACTACCATCGGGAGAGAAGATTGGTTTGCATACGAAGCTGCCATTCGGATTGCTTTTTCCTTCTCAACAGACAAATGCCCCAAATTGATGAATAGAGCCTGGCTTTGTTTAGTAAAATCAAGCACCTCTCTGGGATCATCTGCCATGACTGGTTTACATCCCAGAGCCAAAATCCCATTTGCCAGCATCTCACAAGAAATTTCATTGGTAATACAGTGAATGAGGGAAGTCGTTTCCAGAGGAAAAGGATTTGTCAATTCCTGCATCAGTCTATCCTTTCACCAAAGAAATATTCCTGCACTTTTTTAAAGAATTCCTGCTTGATTAAAAATCGAAAGGCAATAAAGGAAATCGCTGTACCGATTAAGGTTGCTCCGAAAAATCGAGGTGTGTAGATAAACCAGCTCAGTTTGGCAGCTGATCCTGTGAACAATACCATAACTGGGTAAGAGACGATTGATCCGATGATACCTGTACCGATGATTTCCCCTAAAGCAGAAAAGTAGAATTTTCTACCATGTTTATAAAATAGGCCTGCAAGTAGCGCTCCAAAGGTAGCACCTGTTAAGGCCAAAGGCGGAATCCCTTGAGTCGTCATACGGATAAAGGCTGTCACTGTAGCCATAGCCAAAGCATAAACAGGTCCCATCATGATTCCTGCTAGAATATTGACTACACTGGACATCGGTGCCATTCCCTCAATCCGAAAGATAGGTGTAAGGACTACATCAAGGGCAATCATCATAGATAAAATGGTTAATTTGTGAACTTGTAATTGGTGCTTTCTCATGTTTCTATTCTTCTCCTTTTTCTAAAGACTGTAAGTCGCTCTTCCATGTTTGGTGTTGGTAAGCCATTTCCCAAAACTTGGCTTCCATATGAACACTGATGTGGAAGGCTTCTAGCATTTTTTTCTTGTCTGTCTCGTCACTTTCGCGATAGAGTTGATTGACCAGCGCTCCCTCCTCTCTGATCTGCTGCTCCAACTCATCCGTAATATAAGTTTCAATCCATTGTTGGTAGAGAGGATTTGGTGATGGTTTAAGATTAAGTGATTTGCCTATATCATGATATAACCAAGGACAAGGAAGTAAACTTGCAAAAGCGATGGCTAGATTTGCTTCTTCAAATTGCCGATAAATATGAGAGATATAATGATAGCAGGTTGGAGCGATTGGATGTTGCTCCATTTCCTGATCGCTGATTTCCAATTCCTTGAAAAATTGTTGGCGGATAAATAACTCACCCTCCACTAGACTCTGAGCATTTTGTTTCAAGAGTCTCTTCATCTCTTGGTTGGAAGTCTTTCCAGCCAAGAGGTGATAGGCTTCTGAGAAGGCCTTCAGATAGTAGGCATCCTGAATCAAGTAATAGCGAAAAATTGCAGGGTCTAAATTCCCCTCTTGCAACTGTAAAACAAAGGAATGATGAAAGGAGGCCTGCCAAGCTTCCTTGGATAATTCCATCGCAATATCTGTAAATTCCATAATAACTCCTTTATAAAAATAGACTAGTTTGAAGCAATAAAAAGAACAGCAGGTAGATGAATATTGTCCTTTGAGGAATATAAAAAGTCCGATAGGGATTCTCCACCTGTGCATGTTCGTCATATCCATGCGCCGACAGGGCTCTCAGGTAAAGATGGCGCCACCTAAAGACTGTCATCAAAACCTTGCTGTAAATCAAGGGAGACCAAAAATGCAGTTCTTGACCGCGTAATAAGCAAGCTTCCTTGAGGGACTTGATTTCTTGCTGAATGAGGGGGAAGGAATTGAATACCACAATCAAGGCATAGGACCAAGAGCGTGATAACCCCTTTTGAGCCAAGTACAAGAGAAGCTCTTTTAGGGAAATAGAGGAAACAAAGACAAGGCCGATACAAACTGTCACAAAGGCCCTCGTTCCAAGCATGACTGCCTGCGAAGCATCTCCATGTAACTGAACTGCCCAGTAGTTGGCCAAAGATGGCAAAATGGCAAGCAGAATCATCCAAGCCAATACTTTAAATCGCCGGTAATAGAGCATAAAGAGAATGCAAAATACGACTACCGAAAGATTCAGAGCAGTCGAAGGAATGAAAGATGTTTCCACGGATAAAATCAGCAAGAAGAGACTGATAATCGGTGTCTGGGTTGCTACTTTGACCATACTATCTCACCTCCCCTTGGGTATTGCTACTCTGAGATGTGAGTGGTTTGGTAATTGTCACTTCTTTCACATGACTGAGCCCCTGACTAGTCATCTCAATCCAATAATCAACCACAGAGATCAAGGGATCTAAACGATGGCTAATGAGCAGAAAACTTCTTCCTTGATTTCTATCCTCCACAATCCACTGACAAAAATAATGGCAAGCTCTATCATCCAAACCTGCAAAAGGTTCATCTAGTAAAATCACAGAAGCCTTGCTGGTCAAGATGGTCAAGAGCTGAAGAATCTTTTGCTGACCACCACTTAATTGATAAGGACTCTTATCGAGTGCCTGCTCCAGATCAAAATATCGTAAAGCTTGGAAAATTCGTTGATTTCTTTCAGAATCATCTCCATCTAATTGAAGTTCCTCTCGCAGACTAGCTCGGATAAACTGTTTCTCAGCTTCCTGAACAACACCCGTCAGATCACGGTACAAACTCTTTTTCTTTTTCAGGACTGTCCCCTTCCAGGTAATGTGCCCCTTATACTTTTGAAATTGAAGAATAGACCGAAAGAGGGTTGATTTGCCGACACCATTATCACCCAAGATACAGGAAATTCCTTGGTAGAATGTGAAATCCGCAATCGAAAAGAGAGAGCGCTTATCCAGCTCACAAGTCATTCGATCCATATGGAATAGTTCTGGACTAGAAGCAACTTCCTTTGAAGCAACCTTTATCATCTCAGAGGTAGGGATTTGAAACACTTCCCTTAGTTGGCCATCTCTTAGCTCCACCATATGGTCGATATAGGCTTCATAGTCTGTTAAATCATGGTCGCACAGGATGACTGTCTTCCCATTAGAGGCCAACTCTTTTAGAATCTCCAAGATCTCTATCCTACTCTTGCGATCAATGGAAGCAAAAGGTTCATCCAAGAGATAGACCCTAGGATTCATAGCAAAGAGAACAGCCAAAGCAGCCTTTTGCTTTTCCCCTCCTGATAAGTGATGGATAGGACGGTGCAAGATTTCCTTGCAACGACATTGCTGGACCACCTCTGCTATTTTAGAATCAATTTCCTGAACGGGATGCCCAATATTTTCCAAGGTAAAAATCAGCTCCTCAAACAAGCTCTCCATGGTAAACTGATGATTGGGATTTTGAAAGAGAATCCCAACTGTCTGAACACGTTCGGCAATAGAAAGCTGACTGACATCACTCCCATCTATCAAAACTTGACCGCTATAGGGAAGAGAACTGACTTGGGCAATCATTTGAAAGAGGCTCGATTTTCCTGAACCACTACTCCCAACTAACAAGGTAAAGGATTGCGCATGAAAAGTAAAATCAAGCGACTCAGAGAAGATTGGGGACTGAATCGCTCGTAATTCCACCCCCATCTATGCCTTTCCTCCAGCTGCAAACTGATGATAGAGTTTGACAATGGCACGAACCAAGATGGTACAGAAGAAAAAGACGGAAATAAAACGTACCACAAGCAAGGAAAGGACAAAAGGAAGGGAGAAGGCGTAGTAACCTAACTTAATGTATTCATAGACAAAACTAACAAGCGTAATCCCAATACTATTAGCAGTTAGAGAGAGCCAACTTTCATAGCGATTTTTGGTTACGATAAAACCAAGTTCACTTCCCAAACCTTGAACCAAGCCAGACAAAAGGGCTCCTAGACCGAATTGGCTACCATAAAGGACTTCAGCAAGGGCAGCTAGCACTTCTCCAATCGTTGCGCTTCCGACTCTTGGAACAAAGATAGCAGCGATGGGCGCAGCCATACACCAAAGGCCAAACAATATTTCATTGGCAAAAGCCTGTAAACCAAGAGGAGCTAAAATCAGAGTGAGGATATCAAACAGATAGCCCGATCCCACAAAAACGCCACCAAAAAAGATAGACAAGAAAGCAAGTAAGATAACATCTTTTAAACGCCATTTTTCAAACATAAAAACTCCTTTTAGACAATTGGGCATTTAAGAGATACTACCATCATACTCTGCATCTAGTCTATCTAGTAAAAACAAAAAACTCTAATTACACACAAGAATTAGAGTTTCGCTTACAAAATTAGATGGTTTTTTCTTTCTCAAGAAAAAACTATTCACATTTCCCTTCGACAGTACTAACTGTAGCAGGTTCAATGGGTATCATCTCAGCCTAAAGCACCCCAAATGTCTTTATTATTTAATTATATAATTATTTTAACAGACGATTTATTCTAGTTCAAGGAATTGAACTGGAAATACAGCCTTGTACTCAAAAAGACAGCAGATCTTTCTTTTGCAAAAAATAAATGACTTATTTGATGGATTAGCTATTTGAACTGAATCTGGACATATCTTTTTAGAAAAAAGAAAATCCTACTCCCTCAGAATCCAAGGAAAAATTGATGCCTATTGTTCACTCATTTCCCGAACAGTTTTTTCTATATTTTTTGCATACGATATTGCTGAAATGATTGAAACGCCGTCAACATTGGTCTTCATAATATCTTTAATATGTTGCGTCTGTATCCCACCAATTGCAACTAAGGGAATTTGTGGCAATAGTTTTCTCATCAATTTAAGACCTTCATAACCTATAGCACCACCAGCATCATCTTTTGACTGGGTATCAAATACAGGACCAACACCAACATAATCTACATATTCAACTTTTGATTGTTGAAATTCTTCCTCGTTTTTTATAGAAAGACCAATTATTTTATCTGGCATCAATTTTCTAATTTCATCAACTCCAAGGTCATCCTGTCCTACATGTACTCCGTCAGCATCTATCTCTAATGCTAACTCAATATCATCATTAACAATAAACGGAACATTATATTTTTTACAAAGATCCTGTAGTTTCATTGCTAATTCGACTTTTTCTTTACCTTCTAAGGCTCCCTCACCTTTTTCACGGAATTGAAATAAGGTTATACCACCTTTTAAGGCTTCCTCGACGACTGTATATAAATCTTTTCCTTGGCAAGTAGTCGTTCCACAAATAAAATATAGTTTTAGTAATTCTTTATGAAACATCTTACTTCACTCTTTTGAATTTCTTTACATCTTCATCTGTAATCTCGTATAAGGCATTTATAAATTCAACTTTAAAGGTACCTGGAAGATGTCCATTTGGACGTTTTTCTGCCATTTCTCCAGCGATATTGTAAACCAACATAGCAGTTTCTAAAGATTTCAATTCTTGACCTTTTTCTAGTCCGATAAAGCTTGCTACTACAGCACCTAATAAACATCCTGTCCCAATGACTTTTGGCATCATGGCACTACCATTATGAATCGTTACCACTTCTCCATTGACAGCAATGGCATCCACTTCACCTGTTACTATTATAGGGATATTGAACTTCTCATTTGCTGCTAGAGCAATTTCGTCAATATTATCTACGCCTGCACTATCTACTCCTTTAGATGCTACATTTATTCCCACTAAAGAAGCAATCTCTCCAGCATTTCCCCTAATCGCTGCGAGTTTGTAATTATTTATTAAATCTTCGGATACTTTTTTTCTATAAGATCCTGCTCCACAGGCTACAGGATCTAAAACTGCTGGGACATTATATTTCTCTGCAATTTTCAGAGCAGCTTGGTATAATTTCCAATTTTCATCTGTCAATGTTCCTATGTTTATTAATAAACCACCAGCATATTTTAAGAGATCTTCTAAATCTGCTGGGTATTCGCTCATAGCAGGAGATACGCCAAGTGCTACTAAGCCATTAGCTGTAAAGTTTTTGACAACATCATTGGTGATACAAATGACCAAAGGTGCTTTTTCTTTTAATAATTTTAAACTTGTCATATTGAAATCCTTCCTTTTCACTTTATACGATCTATTTATTTTGATTTATCTCTATCTTTCGTTAAGAAATTTTTCAGTTATATTGAATGATGTACCTCATCAAATTTGTAAATATCCTAAACCTTCTCTAGGCGTCATAACCAATATCAAAAAAGGCTAATTCTAAAGCGACCGCTTGATTCCAGCGTTGCTGAAGTTCTGTCAAATCTTCTAGACCTTTCCCTACACGATTGAGTTCATCAACCAGAAATTGAACCCACTCTGCAAAGAAAGAACCTCTGTGGAGATTGATCCATTCCGAATGAATATAGTCTTTAGGTAGAGCCAAATCTTTAGAACCCCAGTCTAAATAGAGACCTTCTGCAATGACCAGCATGACCAAAAGATGGGCATAGTTTGATGAGCCACTGCCGAATACATTAGATCCTGAAAGGCTTTTGTTACAGGATGCAAGGTCACTTCCAGATAATCATTCTCTGCTACTTTTAACTCTTTAAAAGCCTTTTGGAAATAACCGTCTTCATCTGCTTCAAGAAAGCCTAGTTGCTTGGCAAAACGAAGCTTAGATTCAAGCTGATCTGCGTGGGCTACGCAAGCACCCAGCATGGATAAGAAAGCATCAAAGAAGTGATAATCTTGAATTAGGTATTCTTTTAAGACCTTATTCTCAATTGTCCCCGCAAAAAGTTCCTTAACAAAACGATGATTGATTGCAGCCTGCCAATCCTTCTGACTGTTTTTTAATAATTCTCCAACAGTCAAACCTGGCTGAAATGCATAGTCTTGTGTTTCCATATTTACTTCTCCTCTCTTTACTCACTAGTAATTAATAAAACACCAAGAGATACCAAGCAAAATCGTAATTCCACTTGATACTTTTAAAGAAAATCGAGAGCATTTGCAGAGAGCTACCTAAACAAGCCTATCCAGTTTCGTAAAAGAAAAAACTCTAATTACAGATACGAATTAGAGTTGACTTACAAGATTAGATCGTTCATTTCGCCATACGAAAAAAACTGTTCACATTTCCCTTCGCCAGTCTTAACTGTATCAGGTTCAATGGGTATCATCTCAGCCTAAAGCACCCCAAATGTCTTTATTATTTAATTACTGCACCAGTATAGCAAAAAATGAAAGCCCTAGCAAGATATTTGATTGAAAAATATATTTATATTGTTTTTAATGGCGATTTATTCTTCCTATAGACGAAGAAAAACCTCCACACTTAGTGGAGGCAAGCTGTTTTATCAATACAATTTTAAGTCACGAGGATCAACTGGGAAGGTTGGGTTGTAGGGGTTGTGACGAAGTTTGAAGTGTTTGACATCTTCAATAGTCTGAGTTCCAGACAACTGCATAACTGTCTTCAATTCCGCATTCAAGTGTTCAAAGACTTGGCGTACACCGACACTACCACCAAGGGCCAAGCCATAGATAACAGGGCGGCCAATAGCTACCAAGTCTGCTCCTGAAGCCAAGGCTTTAAAGACATGTTGTCCACGACGAATACCTGAGTCAAAGACAATTGGCACGCGTTTATCAACTGCTTCAGCTACTTCTTGAAGTGAGTCGAAGGCAGCTGGTCCACCGTCTATTTGGCGACCACCGTGGTTGGTTACCCAGATACCAGAAGCTCCCGCAGCAAGCGAACGTTCAACGTCCTCACGGCATTGTGGTCCCTTGACATAAACAGGAAGTCCTGAGTATTCAGCGATAAATTCTACATCACGTGGAGACAAACGTTGTTTAGCTGATTTGTAAACAAAGTCCATTGATTTACCAGCACCTTCTGGTAGGTATTCCTCAACAATCGGCATGCCAACTGGGAAGACAAAACCATTACGCTTGTCCACCTCACGATTGCCTCCTACAGTCGCATCTGCTGTCAAGACAATCGCTTTATAACCTTCAGCTTTCACACGGTCCATGATGTGGCGGTTGATACCGTCATCCTTACTAAAATAAAATTGGAACCAGTGAGGTGTCCCTTGAAGGGCTTCTGTAATTTCTGGAAGA
Source organism: Streptococcus sp. UMB0029 (assembly GCF_002871495.1). Lineage (GTDB taxonomy): Bacteria > Bacillota > Bacilli > Lactobacillales > Streptococcaceae > Streptococcus. Next base: position 90,228 of record NZ_PNGD01000005.1, on the reverse strand, counting down.
TCGACAGTAGAGTAAGAACTGGTTGTATAGAGGGACCCAAACTCATGCACACCACGCGCAGTCGCCACTTCACCCTGTTCGTTTGCTAATTTATGAGCTGCAACAGGCGCCATAATGATTGGTGAAGACAATTTTTCACCTGCAAATTCAATCTCTGTACTTGGATTTTCAACATCACAAAGAGTATGCGGAACGATGAGTTTATGGTTAAAAGCGCGGATATTCTCACGCAAAGTGAAAGTATCTTCCGCCCCACTAGCGATATAGCCAAATGCTGCTTTAGGAATAACTTGTTGCGCCATTGGCTCCAAATCATAGGTATTGATGAAATCTACATGACCTTCTGCATTGCTTGTTTTATATGACATAAAATGCCCTCCTTAATAAGTAAGCGTTTACTTTGTATATTACAAAAATATCTTAACTCTTTTTTCAAAATTTTTCAAATATTTTGTTTGGAAATTTCATACTTTCAATCATTTTACAGCGATAATTAAAAATGATGAACTTTCTTAAGTTATGGAAATTCAAATAATCTTTTCATTTTCTAATACTTTATCATCAAATTGTTCAGCTAGTATAGTTGCTGAGTGATAAAGTTCCTTTGCTTTATTTTTATCATTTTCAAAATAAAGATAGCACTTAGCTTCAAATACTGAAATTCCAGGTTTATAGACTTGCAACGTTGTTACTGATAAAATTTCATTCATCTTTTTTACTAGAGATATCATATGTTTATAGTCATTATGAACAACATAAACAACCGCTATGGCACAAAGAACTGATAGTAGCTCTACATTATACATTTCATCACTAACTAATTGCTGTTTCAACAACTTAATCCGAAAATCATCTAATGCTCTCTTCTATAAATCAAGTCTTGACATTGCATAGCAAAATAATCAATTAATAGTAAATCATTGAATGTGTAAACTTGCTTTAGTGTTACTTGCTTAAAATAATCATCAAAAATATCTTCAGCGAAACTACCTGTCCCTGTTCTTATCAAGTCTAATATTCTTTCAATCAAGTCTAGACTCAGCAACTCTTCCTCAGGAAGAGCTAGTTCTTTATTTTCAAGAAAAGTATCTATCGGAACTTCTAATCGCTTAGATAAATATTGTAACTTAGTAATTGTTGGCAAGGATTGCCCAAGCTCAGTACGCATCAGCTGTTTGATTATTAAGTCAGCTTCTGTCCACAGATCTCTTCTCTCGTCAATTTGTGACGTTCACGTTCCTGTCTTACTCTATGACCAATTTCAGTTTTAATATCTGTTGTCATTCTTACCTCTTAACCACAATCCATAAATTAACAATAATTCTTTTTCAAATCCGTCATATTATTTTCCAAAACTTGGATGTCTTGGCTGACTTTGAGAATGACAATGCTGCCTTGAATACTGGAGATGACTTGACGGGCCTGCAACTGCGACCGCTCTTCTGACCAGTCAGCATGCAGGTCTTGCAAGAGGCTGGCTAACTTCTCTGTCCATTGGGTCATAAAATCATTGAGAGGACAGCGGAAGTTCTCATCTTCTGTGGACAATTCCACAATCAGATTACCAATTGGGCAACCATAAAAGACCGTCTGACTTTCATGAAATTGACAAACCCAGTCAATCATATCCGAAAACTTGTCACTGTCAGACTTGTCTGCTTCAAAAATATCTTCAAAAAGCTCTTTTCGCCAATTTGCTAAAATATCTTGAATGACCGTCAAACCAATTTCCTTCTTAGATTTGAAATAATAATAAAGCTGTCCCTTGCCAACATCAGCTGCCTCCATGATGTCACTGATGGAGGTGGCCACATAACCCTTCTGATAAATCAATTCCTCAGCACTTTGTAAAATACGCTCTTTAACGCTCATCTACTCACCTCTCTTTTTTCCTATTATAGCAGATTCAGAGTCTGAGACCAAACAATTGAAACCACCTCCTTTTGCCACTGTTTTATCATTAAAATTTTTTGTTCTGAGCAAATTAATTTACAAATTCAATTTTAGATGTTATTATAATTGTACCGAATGGTCAGTATATAACTAAAACTACCATTTGGAAAATCATCAAACTAACAGTCTAAATTCCTATTGGCTGTTAATCAAATCATATTAGGAGGAACCTCATGTTCAATCAGAAAAATGTCGCATTTGTTATCACAGACCCACAAGTTGAATTCCTAAAACATCCTGGTAAAGGATTCGGAGCAACTAAAGACGTTCTTGAAAAAGTTAATACTATTGAAAATCTGACAAAGCTTTTCGCTCTTGCTCAAGAGCGTGGCTACAAGCGTTTTATCTCACCGCACTACTTCTATCCACACGATCACAAGTGGCAATTTAAAGCTGCTGGTGAAACGATGATGATTGAAAACGAAATGTTTTGGCGTGATAGCCAGTATTCAGCAATTCCAGAAGGCTCTGGAGCAGATATGATTGAAGAGATTAAACCATTTTTGGATGAAGATACTATTGTTGTCAACGGACATAAAATCTTTGGCCCAGAAAGCAACGACCTTAACCTTCAACTCCGCAAAAATGGTATCGACACCGTCATCTTGGCTGGTATGAATGCTAATCTCTGCGTGGATTCACACATGCGTGAACTCATAGAATTAGGTTACAATGTCATTGTTGTTAACGATGCTGTCGGTGCTCCAGGTGAAGAAGCCTACCAAGCTGCCCTGACAAACTACGGCTACATTGCCAACCAAGTTTTGACAACTGAGGAAGTTATCGCTCAACTTTAGTATTAAAAACAAAATCAGGTAATCCTAGTGACTACCTGATTTTCTATGTTTTAGGCATTTTGCCAATTTTCTTGGTCTTCTTTAAAGCGTTTTAAGAGATCCAAGCCTTCTGGCGTGATATAGCCTTCTTCTTGGGCTAGGTGAATGAGTTCACTGTAGTTAGAAAGCGTCACAAGTTTGACACCTGCATCTGAGAAATTCTTATCTGCTTTTGGCAATTGATAGCTGAAAATCGCTACAACTCCAAGCACATCTGCTCCTTCGCGTTTAGCTGCTGCTACTGCTTCAAGAACAGAACCACCTGTTGAAATAAGGTCTTCAACCACTACCATTTTTTGACCCTGAGCTACGCGGCCTTCGATTTGGTTACCAGCTCCGTGGTCTTTTGGTTTGCTACGGATGTAAGCAAATGGCAAGTTCATCTTGTCAGCAATAATAGCTCCGTGTGGAATCCCTGCTGTTGCAGTTCCTGCAATCACTTCTACCTCTGGAAAGGCTTCTTTGATAGCTTCCACAAAGCCATTTTCAATTAGGGTACGAGTTTCTGGATAGGCTAGTGTCACACGATTATCAGTGTAAATCGGTGACTTGATACCAGATGCCCAAGTGAAAGGCTCCTCTGGTTTGAGATAAACTGCTTGAATTTTCAAGAGGTGGCTAGCGATATCTTTAGCAAGTGTCATGGTATTCTCCTTTTATTTTTATAATCTATTTCTTTAATTCCAGTCCTGTGTCCATTCATCCTTGATGGCATGATAAGCTGCAACAGGATCCTCAGCTTGGGTAATGGGACGTCCCACCACGATATAGTCACTACCGATTTGATAGGCATCCGCTGGCGTCATCACGCGTTTTTGGTCTCCAACCGCAGCTCCCTGTGGACGAATTCCTGGCGTTAAACAGATAAAATCTGGTTTGGTAGCCTGCTTGATGAGTTCCACTTCCTGAGCTGAGCAAACGACACCATCCAAGCCAGCTTGAGCTGTCTTCTTAGCATAGTGAATGACAGACTCTTGCAGGCTGGTTTGAATATTTTGAAAATCCTGCATCTGGGCTTCCGACGTTGAGGTCAACTGAGTGACAGCAATCAATTTGGCTTGACTTCCAAGACCTTCACGCGCAGCCTTCATCATCTCTACACCGCCAGCAGCATGAACATTAGTCATATCCACACCAAGCTGAGACAGAACCTTCATGGCTGATTTTACTGTATTGGGAATGTCATGCAGCTTGAGATCCAAAAAGACACTGTGACCCAGGCCTTTCAAGTAGGACACAATCTCAGGCCCCGTTGCGTAATAAAGCTCCATCCCTACCTTGAGATAAAGGCTTTCTTCTGCTGGGAAAAGAGCTAAAAATTCCTTGACCGCCTCAAAACTAGGAAAATCAAGAGCAATGACTGGACGATGTTCTCGCATAGGTTTCTCCTTTTACCTTTGCTAGTGAGAGAGTCTGGGCAACAGAAGCCACAAAAAAAGGAACCTGCCAACAGCAAGGTTCCACGAAAAATGGGTAGTCTCCACCCTTTCACCGTCTAACCTTAGCTGCCTCTCTGGACTGCTTTAAAGGTTTTTTTCTATTCTATTATTTCTACTAGCACTTGTCAAGTAAAAACATGGTCACGGTATGTGTCGTGATTTTTGAGAAACTCCAAAATTCCATATAAATAAATGCATGTACACGAAAGGATTGCATATACTTATATGCTTTCTACATTTCTCAAAACTCTAGACACTTACCATGGCAACTAAAGAGCTTTAGAAGAAAAGCTAAACCTAGCGACGTGATGAACGTCGGGTCGTTTGGTTTTGATTGCCCTCTTCCTCCAGCTTTTTCCTTTCCTCTTCTAGTTTATTCTGCTGTTCTTCCAGTCTTTTCTTCTCTTCCTCTTTCTGTTTCTTCTCAGCTTCCTTGGCCTCTTGTTTGGCTTTTTCCTCTGCCTCCATAATTAATTTATCCGCAATAGTGTAACTGTATATTCCAGCTTCCATGTCGACCACACTTGGTTCAGACAATTGAGGCTTAATCTTACTGTAATAAGGCAATTTCTTGCTCATTTCAGACAGGGGAACCAAGACCTCGTCCGAATCATTCATGGTCAATCGAATTAAATCTGAAGTTACCTTGCTTGGAGCTAGTTCCACCTTTTGGATAGCCGCCTTGAGTTCTGGGCTAATTTGAGAAAGTTCTGATGTAAAGGCCTTGATTTGTTCGCTGTCATTAAAGAGAACTGACAAATAAGTTTCTGGCAGACTAACCAAGCTCACAGAACTAGTCTCAAGCTGACCGCTGGAAAGAATAGGATAATGATTTTCACCAGAAATATAGTAGGCAACAATATCATATTCCTTGACCTTGATAGTGAACTTGGTTGGAAATTGATAGACAAGCTGAGCTGATTCAACCCAATAGTTAGACTTGATCTGCTCTTCATATTTTTCCTTATCTAGCAGAAGGTTAATCGTATAATCGGAATCCTGAATGCCTGAAGCCTGTCGAATATCGTCAGCTGTAGTTTGCACCGTTCCCTCAATACGGATATCCTTCATGGTCGCATAAGGACTGAGCAAATAAGCAGAGACGACCAATAAAATCAGACTTAGAAACAAGATCGAGATAGCCCTCCAGATATGAACTCCTGGAATTTTCGGTTTAGCCGGTTTCTTCTTTACAGGCTTTTTCTCTCTTTTTTTATCCTGTCCTTCGTTCTCTGTAGACTTTGATTTCTCTTTGGATACCTCTTTTTTGACCTCTTCTGAATCTTCTACTTTTTCCTCAGACTCTTCCTTAGCTGATTCTTCATCTTCCTGGTCTGTTTCACTCTCCTGGTCCTCTGACTTCTCAGATTCTTCTCCCATTCGAGCTTGTCTTTCCTTTTCCTTCTTCTCAGCTAGGGCCGCCTCTTCCTCAGCCTTCTTTTTTAGATATTCTTGATTTCGTTTCTGCCATTCTGATAACTCTTTCAATTCTTCGAGGATTTCTTTGCCCTCTTTTTTCTTATCTTTTGACATTTACTTTCCTTATGATAAATCTTTTTTCAATAGTTGATAAAAATCTGCTAGAGATTTCAATTCCTTAGAAGCCCTCATCTTAGCTTGATAGTCTTCCTTGTGACTTAGTAAGTGAGAAAGCTTCTCTTCCAAACTATCCAAGGTCAAATCATTTTCTTGAAGCTCTTCTGCATAGCCTTTTTTTACAAAGTAGGCTGCATTTTCAATCTGGTCACCACGACTAGCTTCACGACCAAGCGGCACAATAACATGCAATTTTGCCATGGCCAAGAGCTCAAAAATCGTATTGGCGCCACCTCGTGTCACAACAATATCAGCCAATTCCATCAAGGGTTGATAGAGATTGGTCACATAGTCAACACGAAAGAGATTTTGGCTCAACTCGTTCAGGCTAGAATCTCCAGTTAAATTGATAATATTGTAGCGCTCTGTCAGTTCTTTCTTATGGTCTGTCACCAATTGGTTAAAGACACGAGCGCCTGCAGAACCACCAACAAACAATACAGTTGGCAATTGGGTATTAAAGTGGGTCTGGATATCCACCAATTCATCGGGTTCTGGAGTTTTTTGGTCTGAAACCTTGGTCACTGCTCCCACATGCTCGACCTTAGACAAACTTGAAGCTTGCTCAAAGGTTGAATACATCTTCGTCGCAAACTTATAGGCGATTTTATTGGCCAAGCCCATAGATAAGTCCGATTCGTGAATAAAGACAGGTACTCCAGACATACGAGCAGCGATAACTGGCGGCACAGAGACAAAGCCTCCCTTTGAAAAAAGGGCCTGTGGACGAAGTCGCAACATGATAAAGAGCGATTGGACAATTCCCCAGCCAACTTTGAAGACGTCCAGCATATTTTGCCAAGAGAAATAACGACGCAATTTCCCAGTCGCAATGGAATGGAAGGTGACGTCTAGACCCGACTTGAGGATTTCTTGGTGTTCGATACCACGCTTGTCCCCGATATAGTGGACTTCCCAGCCATCTTCGATGAACTTGGGCATCAACAAAAGGTTGAGGGTGACGTGTCCCACCGTCCCCCCACCTGTAAAGACAATTTTTTTCATATTATTCCTTTAACTCCGCTACTGTGTCAATAAAGAGGTCGCCACGTACTTCAAAGTTAGCATACATATCCCAGCTGGCATTGGCAGGACTGAGAAGGACTACGTCTCCTTGAGTTGCAAACTCATAGGCCTTACGTGTCGCATCAGCAATATCAGTCGCATCCACATAAGCTACACCAGCCTTATTCGCTGCCCGTTTGACACGTTCTGCAGACTGACCAAGGATGACCATCTTCTTGAGTCCAGTAATATCTGGAACCAATTCGTCAAACTCATTACCACGGTCCAAACCACCTGCAATCAGAATGACCTTGCTGTTGTCAAATCCTGACAAGGCTTTTTGAGTAGCCAAGATATTGGTTGACTTGCTATCATTATAGAATTTGACACCCTTGATTTCATCCACAAATTGGAGACGGTGTTTGACACCACCAAAGGCTGAAAGAGTTTCCTTGATAGTTTGGTTGTCTACACCACGAAGCTTGGCTACAGCAATCGTCGCAAGGGCATTTTCTACATTGTGGCTACCTGGAACTCCGATTTCACTAGCTGCCATGACAACTTCGCCACGGAAGTAGAGTTGACCATCTTCCAAATAAGCTCCATCAACCTTTTCCAGTGTTGAAAATGGTACAACAGTAGCTTGTGTTTTGCTAGCCAATTCTTTTGCCAAGTCTTGGTTAAAGTTCAAGACAAGGAAATCAGATGTTGTCATCTTGTTCTGGATATTCCATTTCGCTGCTACATATTCCTCAAATGAGCCATGGTAATCGATATGAGTTGGCATGAGGTTGGTAATAACCGCAATCTCAGGATGAAATTCTTGAACGCCCATGAGTTGGAAAGAAGAAAGTTCCATAACAAGCGTGTCCTTGTCTGACGCAGTTTGGGCCACTTGACTAGCTGGATAGCCGATATTTCCTGATAAGAGACCATGTTGACCAGCAGCAGTCAAAACCTCTCCAATCATAGTCGTTGTGGTTGTTTTACCATTTGAACCTGTGATACCGATAATTGGCGCTTCTGAAATCAAATAAGCCAATTCCACCTCAGTCAAGACTGGAATTCCCTTGGCCAAAGCCTTTTCAATCATGGGATTGCTGTAGGGGATACCTGGATTTTTCACCATAAGGGCAAACTCTTCATCCAAGAGTTCCAAAGGATGGCCACCTGTGATAACCTTGATCCCTTCTTCCAGCAAACTTTGCGCAGCTGGATTGTCCTCGAATGGTTTCCCGTCATTTACTGTCACAATGGCACCTAGCTTGTCCAATAAACGAGCTGCAGATTCCCCAGACTTGGCCAAACCTAAAACAAGGACTTTCTTATTTTTAAATTGATCTATTACTTTCATGTCTCGAACTCCATTTCTACTCTTACTATTTTACCATTTTTATGGAAATAAAAAAGCCACAAAGTGTGTTTGTGACTCTTTCTTCTAACTGAATTTTACCTTATCATCTATGTGATAAATCGGTAACTCGAATAACTTGGTCCACTTGCTCCCAAATCAGAGGATTGTGGGTCGCAATAATAATGGTCCGATTCGGATTTTTTAAAGATTCTAGGATAGAAAGTAATTCCTCAGAGTTTTTGGGGTCTAGTGAAGCGGTTGGTTCATCTGCGAGAATCAAAGGTGGATCCTTTAAAATTATCTTCGCTAATGCAACACGTTGTGCTTCTCCTCCTGATAATTCAAAGATAGGTTGCTTTAAATCTAAGTAAGAGAGGTTAACACGGTTTAGAGCTTGTTTCATCAAAGAGATTTTCTCTTTTTCTTTCAACTTTTTACCAACTAAACCCAGATTGAGATTCTCTTTGACGGTTTGGCTTTCGATTAAGCCAAAATCTTGAAATAAATATCCCAAGTAATCTCTAAAGAAAACAGAGGGTTTAATGTCTTTAAGAGAGGTGCCATCATAGATGATTTGCCCTTTATCATATGGCTCTAATCGTCCAATCATATTCAAGAGTGTTGTCTTACCACAGCCACTTGTACCGATTAAGGCATAAATTTTCCCACCTTCAAAATGAAGATTTGTATCTGAAAATAGCTGACGGCTTCCAAACTTTTTAGATATATTCTTTAGTTCAATCATCCTATTTTCCTTTCATAATTGTCATAGAAACACGAGATTCTTTCTGCGCTTGACGGTAAAGCGTCAAAACTGCACTAGCTAGAAAGACGAATAAAGTGAGCAAGCCAATCACCAAGTCTCGACTGCTTAAAATAAAGAAACTAGCACCAAATACAAAACTGGCAAATTGGCTAACCATATACTGAGCATGTGTTTCAAAAAATCGTAAACCTGAAATTCGTTTAATCAAGATATCTCGGCGGAATTGCTCGAAATATAGAAGATTGACAGAATAAAAGAGTAACAAAGAACTAGCTATCCCCACAATAGCTCCTAAGATTAAAGTTGCTGTTTCAGTTTGAACTTCATTATAACGAGTTAGATAAACACTTCTTTCTTCTTTAAGATAGGATACTTGCTCATAAATTCCAGCTTTCTTTAAGAGTTCTAGCCCACTCTCATATCCTTTGACAAAGATATTCTTACCAGCATTGATAGACCAACTAGATTTGGAAATGATACTATCACCTGTAGATGTTGGAGTAAATACAACTAAAATCGGATCAGTCAAATACTGAGTGGATACGGGATTTTCACCGTTATTATAAACAAACCGCTTTTCTCCAGTTGGAAGATAGCTAACAATCGCTCTCATTTCATATTCTGAAGGAGCGTCTTTATCCTCGCTTGATTTTCCGTAATAGTTTAAACTTTCTTCAAAAACTTTCTTAAGTTCTGCTTCTCGAGAGCGCAAATGTTCTGGGAGCAAGAGGATAAACTCACCTTTTTGGAGATGGGCTAACTTCTGTTTGGTCTCAGCATCTACCACGACCTTTTCCTTGTCCAAATAACTGGGACTAACATAGAGCGTATTAGCATCTGGACTATAGGTATCCAGTGTCTCTCCCTGTTCATTTTTTCCTTGTGGATTGGCAAAATGGAACAGAGTATCCTTTACATAAAGGGCTTGTTCTTCTTCGATTGCTTCCTTGGCAAAGGCATACCACTTATTCTGATTTTCTGTATCATTTACTCTATCACCTAAGCCAAAGGAAATCTGGTAATAGTCTGCTCTGTCCTGCCATGCTTGTTTTGAAATTTCAAGTTCTTTCAATCGTTGGTAAGACGTCAAGCCTGTCTTAACAGCGTAGCCTACTGTAAAAACAGCTACTAACTGACACAATAGGGTTAAAGCCATCAAGCGTTTAAGGGGTAATCTTCCCTTAATAACAGGAACTAATGCTTTATAACTCAAACTCATTAGATAAAGGAGCATTAGTAAAATTGAAATCGCCAATAAAAACAACAGATAGAAACTAATCCCAAAACCATAGGTGGCTAACAAGATAGGATAAAACAAACCTTGACTAAAAAGAACGACTCCCCCACCTAGGAAGGAAAGGAGGGCTGATAGAAGGAGCCATTTGATATCAGTAGATAAAGAATGCCCCATGATGGATAAGAGAGTCTGACCAGAAAAGAGTTTTATACCTGCTGCTCTCATTTCCTTAATCCGAGTGATAATCACTAAAGCAAAGAAAGATAAGCCAAATATTGCTAAACTAATTAAAATAAGGGGAATTAGTAACATTCTAAAAGCAAGAGTATAGGGCGGTATCTTTCGGTCAGGAATTGCTTTATAACCCAAATCTCCTAATTTATCGGCAAGCTTTTCTTTCGTCAAGGAGCCTGACAAAAGGAGATAACTATTTAGTGGATCACTACGTTCACGACTTTCTTGACTAGCTTCTTGGAATTCTTTTGGTAATGTTCCCTGACCATAAGTTGCATAAGTAAAGTGAGTCGTCCCATCCTTACTCGGCTCTACAATTCTTCTAGCTATTAAACTCTGTTCCGAGTTTACAAACTTCTCCAATTCCTGTTCAAATACCTCACGCGTCGGTTCCTGAGTATCCTTTTTGACACGAAGTAAGGAGACGGAATCATAGCTTGCATATAAATACTGTGGCGCACGTAAGACAATAATCCAAACAAGGAAGAAGCTGAGAAAAAAAGTTGATAATAATATGAATAGTTTCTTCATAGTAGACTCCTTGTATAAGAGAATAACCCTATAGAACAAAGATTTTATCTTTTATAAATTCTTAGAATTATTTTCCTAGTTTAATCCATCACACCCTGAGCACCAAGACAACAAATTTAATTCTTTCTTATTTTGAAATCGGTTTCTTATAACATAAATATATCACTTTCTATATAAATCGTCAATATATTATACTAAGATATCATTAAAAAATTTTATTCCAGTTTTCCCCCTTCATACTATCCAAGCAAAAGAGATGATGTTATAGTAAAAAAACAATTCGAACTATTGTAAAATTTCTACAAAAAAAGAGAGCCAAAACTCTCTTTTTATCTTCTTTTACTTTTATGGACCGACATGAGGGTAATATCTCGCAAGCTAAAGTATGCTAAGGTCAGCATGGCGATTGCGATAAAGAATTCTGTCGGTAGCTGAAAGATTTGCAGAACTGACAACATGAGCAAAATCAAGAGTGCTACGAAAGCAAAGACGACAAGGACGATATTGACTGTCCCTTTAATGCTTTCTGGTGTCGCAAATACATAGAGTAGTAATAAGAGGATTCCTATGATTAAATAAACCATCTTTATCTCTTTCTAGCTCTTATTCAGCTGATTTTTTCTTCTTGTTAGCTTTCTCACGTTCTGCCTTGTTAAGGATTTGTTTACGCAAACGGATAGACTCAGGTGTTACTTCCATGTACTCATCGTCGTTCAAGAACTCAAGAGACTCTTCAAGTGTCAAGATACGAGGTGTCTTAATAACAGCTGTTTGGTCCTTAGTAGCTGAACGAACGTTAGTCATTTGTTTTGCCTTAGTGATGTTAACTGTCAAGTCGTTTTCACGAGAGTTTTCACCGATGATCATTCCTTCATAAACCTCAGTACCTGGGTTGACAAAGATCGTACCACGTTCTTCGATAGACATGATTGAGTAAGTTGTAGCCTTACCAGCATCGATAGAGACAAGGGCACCACGGTGACGTCCACCAATTTCCCCTGGAATCAATGGCAAGTATTGGTCGAAGGTATGGTTCATGATACCGTAACCACGAGTCATTGACAAGAACTCAGTTGAATATCCAATCAAACCACGCGCTGGAACAAGGAAGACCAAACGAGTTTGACCATTACCAGTTGAAATCATATCCAACATTTCACCCTTACGTTCAGAAAGGCTTTGGATAACAGACCCTTGGTATTCTTCTGGAGTGTCAATTTGAACACGTTCAAATGGTTCGCATTTAACACCGTCGATTTCTTTTACGATAACCTCTGGACGAGATACTTGAAGTTCATATCCCTCACGACGCATTGTTTCGATAAGGATTGACAAATGCAATTCTCCACGTCCTGAAACCGTCCATTTATCTGGTGAATCAGTTGGGTCAACACGAAGGGAAACGTCTGTTTGCAATTCAGCCTGCAAGCGTTCTTCTACCTTACGAGAAGTCACCCATTTACCTTCTTTACCAGCAAATGGTGAGTTGTTGACCAAGAATGTCATTTGAAGAGTTGGCTCATCGATGTGTAGGATTGGAAGAGCTTCAATTGCGTCTGTCGGAGTAATGGTTTCACCGACAAAGATATCTTCCATACCAGAAACGGCAATCAAGTCACCTGCTTTAGCTTCCTGGATTTCACGACGCTCCAAACCAAAGAAACCGAAGAGTTTGGTAACACGGAAATTTTTAGTTGTGCCGTCAAGTTTAGAAAGGGTAACTTGGTCCCCAACCTTAACTGTACCACGGAAGACACGACCGATACCGATACGTCCAACGAAGTCATTGTAGTCCAAAAGTGACACTTGGAACTGCAAAGGCTCATCTGAGTTATCTACTGGAGCTGGGATATGGTCGATAATTGTGTCAAAGATTGGTGCCATAGTAGCTTCTTGGTCAGCTGGATCATCTGACAATGAAGAAGTTCCGTTGATCGCTGAAGCATACACCACTGGGAAATCAAGCTGGTCGTCATCTGCACCAAGCTCGATGAAAAGTTCCAAAACTTCGTCCACTACTTCAGCTGGACGAGCTGATGGTTTGTCGATTTTGTTAACAACCACGATTGGAACAAGATCTTGTTCCAAAGCTTTTTTCAATACGAAACGAGTCTGTGGCATTGTTCCTTCATAGGCATCTACGACCAAGACAACACCGTCAACCATTTTCATGATACGCTCAACTTCTCCACCGAAGTCCGCGTGTCCTGGTGTGTCCATGATGTTGATACGAGTTCCGTTGTAGGCAACGGCTGTATTTTTAGCAAGGATGGTAATTCCACGCTCTTTTTCGATATCGTTCGAGTCCATAGCACGCTCTGCCAATTCAGTACGTGCATCAAGCGTTTCTGATTGTTTCAATAATTCGTCAACGAGGGTTGTTTTACCGTGGTCAACGTGGGCGATAATCGCAATGTTACGGATATCTTCTCTAAGTTTTGTCATGATTTCCTCTATAATATTCAAAATTTATTTTCTAACTGAACGATTATACCATAATTTCAAGTAAATAACATAATTCAAGCAAGTGTAAATGTTTTCACTCCGCTTTTCTTTTCATGTCAAGCCTTTTCAAAGCAAGCGACTTATGATAAGATAGGCACAGTATGCGTTTAGATAATTTATTAGCCCAAGAAAAAGTTAGCCGAAAGGCCATGAAACAAGCCTTACTAAAAGGGGAAATTTTAGTCGATGGTTGCCCAGCCCGATCCCTAGCCCAAAATATCGATACAGGACTACAAGAACTTCTTTTTCAGGACCGTATCATTCGAGGCTATGAACATACCTATCTTATGCTTCATAAACCTGCTGGTGTCGTTACAGCCAACAAAGACAAGGAACTTCCGACCGTCATGGACCTGCTGTCACCTGACATCCAATCTGACAAGCTCTATGCCGTCGGCCGACTGGACCGAGATACGACTGGCCTCCTCCTCTTGACCGATAACGGTCCCTTGGGCTTTCAGCTCCTCCATCCCCAATATCATGTCGATAAGACTTATCGAGTTGAGGTTAATGGACTTCTGACACCTGACCATATCCAAGCCTTTCAAAAGGGAATTGTCTTTTTAGATGGCACTGTCTGTAAACCCGCAAGACTAGAGATTCTATCTGCAAGTCCTTCCCACAGCCAAGCCTCTATTACCATTTCAGAAGGAAAATTTCATCAGGTTAAGAAAATGTTCCTCTCGGTTGGTGTCAAGGTGACCTCACTCAAACGAGCTCAGTTCGGTGAGTTTATATTAGACCCAGAACTAGCAGAAGGTCAATATCGTCACTTGAATCCAGAAGAATTAGAGATCATTAAAAACTATTTAGAGATGAGTCGATAAAATAAAAAAGCTTTAAAAATAAAGCTTTTTTAATCTTCTTTAACTCATGTGTAAGATAATTCCAATAATCCAGTTTAGAGCAGAAAGAACAATGCCTACTATAGCTATAATTTTTTCTGTTTTATAATCAAGTCCAGATTCTTTTTGAAGTGAGTTAGCATACAATAAACTGGTAATACTTAAACCAATACCCCCCCACGAAAATAACAAACCAAGAATAATCGACAAGATACCCAGAAAAAGTGGATTTTTCTTCTTTTCTTTCATGTTCTAAGAACTCCTTAAATTTTATACAAATTAATTATGGTATAAAACAATAGCTTCATCCTATCATTCAACTGCTTTTGAAATAAGATTAGCTAGTCTTCACTTTCCCTTTCCAAGAATCCAATCCATAAGAAAGGATATAAATCTCAGAAAAACCTTGTTTTTTCAAGTAAAGTGCTGCATTTGTAACCCGTTGCGCACGTTGGTTTTCGTAAAGAAGGACTGGTTTATCCCTACGAAGAGCTGCAAGACTAGTCTTCAACTGACTTGAAGGAATACTGCGGGCACCAAGGATATGTTTTCTGTGGAATTCAGCTGGGTCTCGCAAATCAATCAATTGACCCGTACGAATCAAGGCTTCAAACTCCTCATTGTCCACAATTTTAGCCGCACGGCGAATACGAAGATAGTTAAAGCCCATCCATGCCAACATTGCCAGTATAAGTGCCCACAAAATCCAAGTAACCATTAGTTCTTTTCTCCATTTCTCTCAATATAATCCAATTCTACCTTGTGCTCTCTGCGAAGAACCGCTTCTGCTTCTAGATAGTCTAATTTGTCCATCAACCCTGCATCGTAAATCCGTGAGAGTTCCAACTTCATCAGTTCAATATCATATAAGCGTTTTCCCATGTAAACAATAATACCAAATCGTTTGAGGAATTGCTGCACATCATAGAATGTTTTCATAAGACTCATTCTAGCAAAATTTTGTCTTTTTTTCAAGAAGAGACTCACACAAGAAGTATCACAGAAATTAAAAAAGCTGCATCTTCTGCAACTTTTTAATCTGGCGGAAAATAGCCCAACTGCTCAGCGATGTGAATCGCCTCCTGCCTGTTAGTCACTCCCAATTTTGAAAAGATATTGGCCAAGTGATTGGAAACTGTACGTTTACTCACATAGACCTTGTCACAGACATCATCAATAGTCAAGCCATTTCTAACCAGTTCTAGTATCTCGATTTCTCGTGGTGTTAGCACCTCTACCATCACTTCATTTGAAAAGACCTTACCACCTAGATAAATCTTTTCCAATTTTTTCACCAACTCATCTGGGTTCATGCTTTTATCCAGAAAGCCATAAGCCCCCATAGCTTTAGCTCGGTGTTCATACATCTTTTTGCTGTAGCCTGTCAAAATCACAACCTTACTAGTACAACCATTGTCGATAATCTCTTGTGCCAAGGTCAGCCCATCATCTTGATACAGACTCGTCAGGTTGATATCAATCAAAATAATGTCGTAGTCATTAAAAGCAATCTCCGAAATAGTCGAAAAATTATCCACTAACTGGACCTTTTTAATGTTTTCCGATAACTCTAAAATCATCTTAATACTTTGGCTAAATAATTTATGATCATCAATTAACAAAATTTTCATAACACAACTCCTTATCAATCGGGAGAGTAATTTCTACACGAAATCTCTTATTATTTTCAAAAATCTGCATTTGACCACCTAAAACACTAATTTTATTAGACATATTTTTCAAGCCATAACCTAAGGATTTTTCTGTTTGAAGGCAGTCATTTTCAGAAATGATAAAAATAGCGTCATCATGCACATCAATCTTCAAAGAAATCCTTCCACCACTAGCGTACTTAACGGCATTGGTCGCCAATTCCTCAACCAGACGATAGGCAATTTTATCGTAAGGAGATAAAAGCCTAAAGTGGACAGGAAACTGTGTGACAACTTCATTTTCTGCGTGATAGCGCTTGACAATCCGATTAATCAGCCCTTGATACTGGATGTCTAACTGCTCGTCTGTTTCTACCATTGGCTGATAATAATCCATCCGCTCACGAATCCGCTGAACCAACTCCTCTGTCACCAGATTGATCTGTTCACCAAAAGCTTGATTGCTACTATATTTATTGAAATTTTTTATTGCCATCACATTTTGCAAGATTTCATTGTGAAGAAATTCGGAGAACTGTTGTTCTGTGTCTTCATTTGCCAGCAGATTTTTCACCATACGGTTACGCTTTAAAAAGAGAACTTTTACATAATCCCTAGAATCTAGCATTTCAGCAGAACGAAAGAGGCGAATCAATTCTTCCGAACAAATCCCGAACAATAGTAACACGATATTCAAGACCAAAAAGCTCGTGTTTAAGTCTAGACGAAAGATGATGAAAATACCTACTAACAAAAACATAACTAGTGAAAACAAGCGTGAAAAAGCTTTTATATAGGACAATTTTAACTCTGATACCTTTTTTTGAAGAGAACTGATAATCGTTTTGAAGTGTAAAAAAGCTAAAATGCCAACAATTTCCAGATACCAGACTAGGTTCATCACTCCTGAGACCCTCGTATTGATATACAAAAAGAAATAAGAAAGAGGCAATATTAAAGCTAATATCCACAAATTTCGTCTCTGATACTTGAGTTTACTTTTCAACTCTTTATGATATAAAATCAGTAAAATCAAGGGAACAAGGTTTAAAAAGAAAGACGCAAACAAGGACAGAAATAGAAAAATTGAAGGACTTAACAGATACGAACTAATGGTGATTAGTGTCAACACAAAAGACACACTCAACAGTTCTTCTCCTATTTTCTCTCCCAGAAAGATAATAGACAGAGAACTATACACCAATAAAAAAGAGTTGAGCGGATGAAGAATATCAAAAAAGTGCAACAGGGTGCTCGCAACTCCTTGATTAAATATGGATTGCCAGCCAATGAGAAATATCATCAGGAGCAACCAAAGTTTCAACTCACTATACCGAAAGGTCACAATATTACAAATATAGCTAAATACAATTAAAGCAATAAGCAGCAATAAAACCATCTGCAAGGAAAAATCTGTCGAAAAGTCCAGAGGAATCCTATAATAAATATAAATCATTAAAGCTAGATGATTAAAAATCGTCAACCACCACAATAAAAGTGAGTTTTTCGAGAGCGATTTGACAAACTGTTTCATATGTATCCACTTCCTGAACTACTTTAATATTATTATAACACAATACCAGAATTGCAGGATAGGCAACTCTGGTATTTGACTTAATTTTCAATAATTTGCCAACTTACTCTATAAGTCACTAGCAGGTAAAGGACAAAGAGTAAGACCGCTACTCCCAGATAGGTGATATCTATAGAAATGCTGGTATTAGCGAAATTCTCAAAATAACCCAAAAGAGCGGCACTCAAGGCAAGTGCTAGCGGACCTGCGATAAGCAGCGGAACCAAGAAATAACTTAGAATCTGTTGCAAAAGAATAAAGCGATTTTGCTTTCTCTTGTTCCCAAGAAGGTATAAGATTTGATAATCATTCACACTATCCAAAGCACTTGTAGAAGTTTGAAGGGACAAGATACTGAGGGAAATAATGATAAAAATAACACTAACAAAAATCATGACAAAGACAATGACGCCCATAAATCCAAGGTAAACCTCAAAAATACTTCCTTTCGTTTGATAGGTGAACGAATTCAACTCTTCTCCATCACGAGTGAAGTAGTATTTTTCAATCCACTGACTCAAGAATGTTTCTACTTCCCGTTTGTCTATATTTTCCTTGAAATTAGCAACATAGGTCGTGTGGTCTTCCGTCAATCCAACTACTACCTTATCTGGTACAATCAAGGTTCCTGCGTCATTTAGACCTACTGAAGATAAAAAGTAAACTGTTTCAAGTGGCTTTGAAGAGGCAAGGTTGAGAGAATGACCGTTAATCATGAAGGTTTTGGTCGTTGATAGAAAGTCCTGGATCTGCTTGGCAGTTCCTTTATAATTGGCATTGACTAGAAATTGGTCTTCTGCCAGGTCAACCGCTTTTTTCCCTTGCAGTTTGCGGAGATGATTGTAGGCAGAAATTCCTAAAATCGGTACTTTTGATTCAGGAAGTTTCTTATCATGCTCCCAGAGATTGCTAGTATCAATCAAATCTTTATAGATTACATCACTAGAATAGCTAGGATAGCTGTACTCCTCTTTGATGACATTAAAGTCAAAGCCATCGGCTTTCAATCTGTCTTTGACAGATTCCTGAGAAAATTGAAACTCTTTACCACGGTAGAGATTGACAGTTACATCATAAGGTGAGTATTTGTTCAGCTCTCGGTTCATAGTCGTATAGGCACTACCACTAAAAATGAGTAAGCTGAGAGCCAGTGTCAAGGTCAAGGATAAGACAGCCAACGTGACCGAATTACTATCAGCTTGTTTTGAAAATTGACGGATTTTAAAAGTGTTTAGTTTGTTATAGTAGGTTTGAGGCAGTTTTCTAAGGGAGACCAAGATAAAATGGCTCAAGGTATTGTAAAATAAAATCACAAAAATCACTAAGACAGATACTAGCAAGATACCCCAGCTTTTCAAGAATGATAGATGGTGATAGTCTGAAAAATAGAGAGCACCAAAACCGATAACAGCTGTCGAAAGAATAAAGAGAAGTGCTTGAAGAACTGGCTTGCCTTTTGCCAAGACAGATTTCTTGACCCCATTTTCTTGAATGAGTGCAATGATATTTTGCTTTCTAAAGGTAAGAATGTCCATGACACCAACAATAAAACTGGTGACCAAATAGGAATAAACTAGTAAGATGACAGACTTGCTATCAAAGAAAAGCAGACTACCAAAGTAATTGGCCATAAAAAACTCAGATGCAATCTTAGCTAGAATGACCAGTAAGATCACTCCAAGCAAGAAACCTAGAATCAAGGAAAAGATATTGACCAGCATGGTTTCGAAGAACAGGGTACGGATAATCTGCTTCTTCTTCATTCCCAGCGTTGCATAAAGTCCCAACTCTTTCTTGCGCCGTCCCAGGACAAAGTTTGTGGAATAAACGATGAGAAAGGCAATCGCCGATAGAATCAGATAGGAAAGCAAGCCCATGTACTGGCTCATCACCGTCGTTAACATTTCCTTTGCTCCTGATAAACTTTGCATCACTGGATGGCTTGGTAAAGCATTAAAAGCGTAGAGCAAGCTATAAATCAAGGTCAGACTGAAAAAATAGATGGTATAGGTCTGTAAATTTCGAAATACATTTCGTAAAATCAATTTTGGATACATACTCTCCCCCTCCTATCTAGTACGGCTGTAAATCTCTTGCAAATACTGTTCATTAGATAAGCTGTTACGTTCCAAATCATCCATAATCTTTCCATCGCTAAGTAGCACCATCCGTGAAGAGTACTTGGCTGCGGCAGGGTCATGCGTAACCAGTAAAATGGTAATACCAAAACTTTTATTGATTTCCTGCAAAAGTGCCATCAGTTTTTCAGAATTGGCAGAGTCCAAGGCTCCTGTCGGCTCATCTGCGATAATCAGTTTAGAATCATCAATCAAGGCTCTAGCAGTTGCCACACGTTGTCGCTGACCACCTGATAACTGATTAGGAAACTTATCTTTTAAGTTTTGGATGGCCAGCTTATCCAAAATTTCCTCAATCTTATCCTGATGTTTTTTGATAGTTTTCCCCTGAATTTGAAGAGGTAGGATAATATTTTCATAGACCGTCAAGGTTTCCACCAAGTTGTAGGCTTGGAAAATATAGGAAATATTTTTAGCACGATAGTCAGCTAGGTCATTTTCCTTGGCATGGATGATGTCAAAATCTTCAAATTGAATTTCACCTGATGTTGGTTTATCAATCGTTGAAATACAGTTGAGGAGTGTTGTTTTTCCACTACCACTGGCTCCCATAATTGCCAGAAATTCGCCTTTTTCAACGGATAAGTTCACATCTGATAAAGCATGAACGATATTATCCCCTTGACCAAATGTTTTCGTTAATCCTGTCACCATAAGCTGTTTCATCATTTCATTCCTCCGTTTCTTTATTACGCTCTCATTATACGGTTTCTTTCAAGGTTTGCCATGAGTATTTTGTGCAATATATTTAAGTTATAAAAAAACCGATGCCTTTTTCAGGTATCGGTCGATGTTGATTATTTGCGATCGTTTCTTTTTTTCATAAAGTAAACAATCCCTATGACAATAACTCCTAAGACCAGTACAGGTGCATAGAATTCTAGTGTTCCAATAATTCCTTCCATTTTATCCTCCTGTCAAAAAATAGAGGTAGTTTTATCCACAGCGCACGTTTGGCGAAATACATTCATAAGAATATGCAAACCACCAAGCACAGCGTCCCTGTGCTGTTAATCTAACAGCCGTACCCTACCCAGCAGCAGATTTACCATCCAATTCTTGGCTATTAATTTCCATAATCCAAAGGATCAATCTCAAAGTTGTCTTGTTTTATTTGTATTTCTCCCGTAAATATAACACCAAATCAAAATGTTGTCAATGTTTTGTAATAAAACACTAGAGTTTTCCTTTTGTTTTATCTAACAACGAACATTATTTCTCGTACACTCATCGGAATAGGTGAAACACAATCCACAGAGACCTGCTAGTGTCAATTTAAAAGCTGTGTACCACTAGCTCCTGATTCCCCGGAAAGTTCTTGCTTTTCAACCTCGAAACTTAGAGAATCAATCTCTGGACGACTTGTATTTTTAGCCATAAGGTTGCCTCCTTCCTTCTTTTAGATGATCATCTTTACAGTAACTAATATAAACTCTAGTATTGGATAAGTAATGAGTAAATCGTGCAAGTTTCTTATTTTCGAGGAAAATTTTTATAGTTCTCAATTAAAAACAGCTGAACAATCTCTTACTCAGCTACTTTTTTACCTTATTTACTAAATTATTTAGAAGTTTCTTCTTAACTACTTTACAGAGCCTCACACAATGCCCCTGATTTTCCTATCTTCTTTGGCGATTCTGACGCAAGTGTGGTACAATAAAAACATGAGAATTCAACAATTACACTATATTATCAAAATCGTCGAAACTGGCTCCATGAATGAGGCAGCCAAGCAACTCTTTATCACCCAGCCGAGTCTTTCCAATGCTGTGAGAGACTTGGAAAATGAAATGGGCATTGAAATCTTTATCCGCAATCCCAAGGGCATTACCTTGACCCGTGATGGGATGGAGTTCCTCTCTTATGCCCGTCAGGTTGTCGAGCAAACTCAGCTTCTAGAAGAACGTTATAAAAATCCTGTCGCCCACCGCGAACTCTTTAGCGTTTCGTCTCAACACTATGCCTTTGTGGTCAATGCATTTGTCTCTCTACTCAAGAAAAGTGATATGGAGAAATACGAGCTCTTCCTTCGTGAAACTCGGACTTGGGAAATTATCGACGACGTCAAGAACTTCCGCAGTGAGGTCGGTGTCCTATTTTTGAACAGCTACAATCGTGATGTTTTAACCAAGATGCTGGATGACAACCACCTGCTGGCTCACCATCTCTTCACAGCCCAACCGCATATCTTTGTCAGCAAGACCAATCCTCTGGCAAAGAAAGACAAGGTCAAACTGTCTGATTTGGAAAACTTCCCTTATCTCAGCTATGACCAAGGAACTCACAACTCCTTCTACTTCTCTGAAGAGATTCTCTCGCAGGAATACCACAAAAAATCTATCGTGGTCAGTGACCGTGCCACCCTCTTTAATCTCTTGATTGGTTTAGATGGTTATACCATTGCGACAGGGATTTTGAACAGCAATCTCAACGGAGACAATATCGTTTCTATCCCATTGGATATTGACGACTCTATTGAGCTAGTCTATATCCAGCATGAAAAAACCAGCCTATCCAAGATGGGCGAACGCTTTATCGACTATTTACTAGAAGAAGTCCAGTTTGATAGTTGATACTCTTCGAAAATCAAATTCAAACCACGTCAGCGTCGCCTTACCGTACTCAAGTACAGCCTGCGGCTAGCTTCCTAGTTTGCTCTTTGATTTTCATTGAGTATGAGAATCACTCTAAATCGAATAACCTAAAAACCTCAAGAACCAGTTTTCAACCCTAGTTCTTGAGGTTTTTTACTTCTAAACATGAATCAAATTAATTTTATACTCATGAAATTTAAATGATAATATTATTTTGTAACTATAGTATAGGTTATAAAAATAGAAATGAAAATTAATCTAAAAATCCTTTATAAGTTATCAGATCAATAACTAATAATTCCAGAGAATCCGCATAATCATTCAGTTCCTTATGTGGAATGTTTTCAATTAAAAAATTTGTTGGCCAATATTCTCCATGAAAATCTTTATTTCTAAAATGATAGACAAACCAAACAAAATATTTGATGAAATCTGTAGGAGTAGCTATTTCAGACTGATTATTCCATTCTTTCTTTAAATTCTCATACAATTTTTTTGTCCCTTTATCAAAATCTTCACTATGACTTTCAATATAATATTTAAACATCTCTTTAATTTTTTTACGTAATATGGGATCAGAATATTGTAAGTTTATATATCTCTCTTTAAATCTATCTAAATCACCGCTATAGTTCCTATCTGAAAAATTAATTCCTTCAATAAATACACGTGCCTGTCTACTGAACTGCTGTCTATCTGCAATAATTTTTTTAATTTCTTTTATAGTTTTCTTAAAATGAAAATTATCTGCATCTTTAATATAAGCTAGAATAGCATTTATTCGTTCCTTTTCCGATTTATTTGTAACACATTTCCAATCATATAGAGCATTAAATGCACGCCAAATATTTTCTAACTTTCTTTCTTTATTCGCTTTAGCAAGAACAATATTCATTAGGATACGTGTCAACACATCTCCCTGCTCATTATAAAGAAACATTTTATCTAATAATTCAGTGCTAATAGAATGTTCTCTATCTTCCTTAGCAAATAAGTTTCTTTGTTCAAAAGGGATGTCTTTCTCCTCGTCAGTTATAAATGTGATAGAGTCAATACTCAAAATTTCTCCAGTAAAATAAATATATAAAAGTCCTTTTACAATACCACGATAGTAATTACTCTTAACTGTAAAAAAGTCATCTTCAAGGTCTATCCGATTCGTTCTATTCCCTGAAAGAATTAAAGTTTGGTTTCTATACTCCAAGACATCCTTACACATCTCCCCTGAAGCTTTTTGATGATATTCAATTTCTTTCTTAAAATCATCTGAAACAAAATTCCCCTTTACAACAACCTTAAATTCAGCTTTCTTCTTTTTTACCATGCTATTTTTTCCTCATCTTAAGTCAATCATTTAAACTTATAATTTATTTACACCCTATACTTTTACCGTTTTAATAAAATAAGAAATCAAAAACTGAGAATAGAATCTCTATTTTTCATATATTGATGAGTTTTCTGTGATGTATTTAAAATTAAATGACCACCACAGCACCTCATCCTTATCCTACCCACTCACCATTGGTATTGACTGTATAACCATCTGGTGTAGTGGTGTTTACTGCCAAAGCTCCTGAACTGTAGGCGTAGTACCATTTGCCAGAAACTGTAAACCAGCCTGTTTTCATAGCACCTGACTTGTCAAGATAGTACCATGATCCATTATCTTTAACCCAACCTGTAGCCAGTGAACCTGACTTGTTCAAGTAATACCATGTGCCATTATCTTTGATCCAACCTGTAGCCATTGAGCCTGAGTTGTTCAAGTAATACCATGTGCCACCAGTTTTGACCCAGCCAGTTTGCATCCATCCTGCGTGGTCAAAGTAGTACCATGTACCCTTGATTTGTTCCCAACCGTTGGTTGTGTACGAACCGTCAGCATGTTTGTACCACCAGCGACCAGCTGACTCAATCCAGTTGCCAGCTTGTGAAGCTTTTGTGTCTTCTACTTTCTTGAGTTCTGTATCTGTTTTCTTATCCGCTTGTTTCCCTGCAAGATACTCCAGATACCAATCTGATAAATTGTAATAGTCCTTTCTTTCAGCCTTAACCAACTTATCAAACTCTTCTTGGATTTCAGCTAATTTAGCTTGTTCAGCTTGCAATTTAGCTGTAACTGCGTCCAATTTATCTTGTGCCAATTTTGCAGCAGATTTTGCTTGAGTCAATTTTGTTTCCAAATCAGCTACTTTTGCTTGCGTATCTGCAAGATTTTTGTCTGCATTTAGATAAGCACTCAATTCTGTTGCAATTGCTTTCGCATCTGACACCAATTTGTCTTTTTCTTCATGTAGTTTTGCTTGTTCCGCTTGAAGAGCAGTCAACTTGTTTTCTTCAGCTTGCAATTTTTCTTGTGCACTTGTAAGAGCAGTTTCAGCATCTTTTTGAGCAGTTTTGGCTGTAGCTAGTTCAACTTTAGCTGTTTCAAGAGCAGTTTGTTTTTCTGCTTGGCTTCTTGAGAAGTTTTCAACAGCTGTTTCAGCAGTTGCTTTACGTTCTTGTGCGTTTTTCAAAGCAAGATTTGCCAATTGCAAGTTCTTTTCAGCAACTTCTGTTTGAAGTGGTGTTTCTGATTTGCTTGCCAATTCTTTTTCAGCGTCTGTTTTAGCTTCAAGTGCAGAAGCATATTTGCGTGAAGCTTCTGCCAATTCTGCTTTAGCATTTGTAAGAGCAGTTTGAGCTTGGCTGTTTTGTTTTTGTGCTTCAGCTAGTTTAGCTTCAAGTTGGGCAAGGTCTTGATTGAGGTTGATTGGTTGTTTTGTTTCAGTAGCAAAAGTGTTTACAAACCAGTAATCACCATTGATGTTAGCAATGGTCATCGCAACACTATTTTTAGCATTTAGATTATTAGCTAAGTGTCCCCACTTAGATTTTGCATCAAAGAATGAATACATTCTAAATGCTGTTATAATAGAGTGTTTCAAATCAAACATATTGGTTGCATCTTTAGAACCAATTACTGGAGCTAGATTTTCTCCATGTTCATATAAATCATTACGTTTTTCAATTGGTTTTTTAACGCTGTAAAGTAAATGTCCGTCGGTAAGTGGATTTGTACCACGTTTTTCATATTCTTTAGCAATTTGTTTACTGTAATCAATGGCATCTTGGTCAAGATGAGGATGATTTTCTTGTCCTACTAATTTTGCAAGTTCAGTTGTTAGATTAGCATAAAAATTACTAATTTCAATAATTTGATCATTTGTTAAATTATCAATATCAACTTTACGTTTAGAATCGCTCTCATCAATTTTAACATTAAACTTCTTAGTGACTTCGATAGCTAACTTTTGTAATAATTCACTAGCGTCTTCAGTCCAATTCTTTTTCCAGTATTCGTAAGCGTCTTTAAAAGTCACTTGGTCTTTATCGAATCCAAATTTGGCTTTTTCTTCAGCTGTCAAATTGTAGACAACATTACTTGTAGTAATTTTCTCTTTTGATAACTTAGCTTTTTCCACATCCAAGGCAGTTTGGGCTTCTTTTTCTTTAGAGGCTGTAGCATCTGCTTTTTCTTGGATAGATTCAACTTTGTTTTGGTCGGCGTCCATCATTTCTTTAGCTAATTTCAATGCATCATTTTTGACATTTACATTGTTCTCAGCTTGTTTAATGGCTTCTGCGCGGTTGCTATCTGCTTTCTTAGCGGTTTCGACAGCTATTGTTGCGCTTGAGATATTCGCATTTGCTTGTTCAATATCTTTTTCAGCTTGGGCAAGTGAGGCTTTAGATTCGCCAAGTCCTGAACCATTTAGCGCGTCTTCAGCTGATTTTACATTTGCTTCTTTAGCGGTTACTGTTTTATCCGCTTGGTCTTTCTTACTTGTTGCGCTTGCAACGTTAGCTGTTTCACTTGCTACAGTCTCAGTTTGCGCTTTAATTGCTTCAGTAGACGCTTCAGTTGCTTTTTGATTGGCTTCTTGAGCTTGTACATTGGCATCTTGTTTAGCTTTTGTAGCAGTGATATTTTCTTCTGTAGCATTTGCTTTAACGGCTTCAGCAGACTTCAATTCGTCTTTAGCGCTTGTTAAAGCAGTTTCAGTAGTTGTAACAGCTTGGTTAGCAGAAGTAGCTTCAGCTTTTGCTGTTTCACTTTCAGTTTCAACTTGCTTAACAGTAGACGCTTGAGCATCAAGAGCAGGCTTGACATCAGAAGATTTCTTCACTTCTGGTTTTGTATTGGCTACAGGTTTTGACACTAGAGCTGGTTCGTTGACAGCAGTTACAGTATTTGAATCAACTGGCGCTGAAACAGTTGCTTCCTGAGCAAATGCAGGCACACCAACAGACGCAAGCGCAATAGCGGTTGAGGTTGTGAGGGTTTGTAGTTTTTTCATCATTTTCTCCTTTGATGGCTGATAGAATAGGATTGAGTGGTAAGTCAATCCTTGTTATACTAGTATAACAAGCCGGCTTTGTTAGCTATTCTTTCCCTTATCATACCATAATAGATATTTAATTTTTTCGACATTTAAACTATAGTTTCAATATAATTTTTAAAATAAAAAATTAGCATAGAATTCTAATATTTTGTAACTATAGTTTACTTTTTACAGTATTTTCTTTAAAATTTTGTATAATAGTTTTAGAAGGATTTTAAAGTAGTTAACTTATCTAAACTAGAATTGAAACAGGTAGTAGGTGCGTAAATCCTAGAAAAATGCTATAATTATTTTATGGAAGAGTTAAACTTTAATAAGGAGTTTAGCAGTACAAAAATTTGGTATCACGGAACAACATCTACTCAAGTTGCTTCTTTAAAAGATGGAATAGATGTCTATCATAGTAAACGTAACTGTGATTTTGGTATAGGATTTTATGTGACATCTAAGCCCAGCCAAGCAATTAAATGGGCTCAGCGGAAAACAAAAGATGAAATTCCTTTTAATCCGAATGTAAAATCGGTTGTTCTAAGTTATCAATTTCAAGAACTTGATAATTCTGAAACTAAAATTTTTGAAATTGACAAAGAATACTTTCAGTTTGTTTATAAAAATAGATTGGAGTTAGATGCTAAATCTGGAATTAATATTCATCATTTTTCAGCAGTATTTGGTCCAGTTCTTGATGGTCAAGTTACACGATTGAAAGAAACTTTAGATAATTATTTCCAAGGGTTTAATACCTTAGAACAAACCGCTAAAATTCTTTTGGGAAAATATCAGAATGGTACGCAATTGTGTATATGTGATCAAAGAATTGCAGATAGACTAACCCTAGTTAGGGAGGAAACGATATGATTTTGTCAAATGAAAAACAAACTCTAAGAGCTGAAGTAGAACAGTTTTTAAGGAATAATTATCATATTGCTCCTGATACTGTTTCTCCTGTTACAAATGTTGTATTGAAAAATTGGTTTGAAGAGCTAGATAATGGAGGTTCTCATTTAACCGCAGACCTTATAGCTGATAATATCGTAGATATTGCCCACCGTTACTCATTGTATTAATAAGTCATTTGAGTTTGGTTCATCAAATCTTTTCCTCTATTCTCAAAAACTATTCATGACCACATTAGGAATAAATCTCTTATAGTAAGAGGTGTTAACTCTACTATAAGGAATTTATTCCTTTTTGTGTTTACAGAACTGATTGTACATTACCTATCTATTTTTTCATCATTTAAACTATAGTTTCAATCTTGTTCATAAAAACAAAAAATAGCACAGAATTCTAATATTTTGTAACTATAGTTTTCTTTCTCCATTTTTTTCTCTAAATTTTTGTATAATAGTCTTAGAAGTATGTAAGGAGACTATTTATGGAAAACCTATATCCATTTGGAGCTACATTTAAGTACCTGCGCGAAGCACGAGGCCTCAGCCTAAAGGAAGCCGCCTCAGATATCGTATCACCACAGTTCCTAAGTCAATTTGAAAAAGGAGACAAAGGAATTTCACTTGAAAACTTTGCCAAACTGTTAATTGTTATCGGAGTGGAATGGAATGATTTTGTTCTCGCCTATGCAAATAAAGGTGGAGACTGCTTAGAATTACCAGCTATAGAATTTGGTAAGCATGTGGTCCATGAAGAAGATATCCTCACTTATATTGAAGAATACGAAAAATTATTTGATGTCTATCTAAAAGACAACCCACTTCAAGCAGAGATGATTTTCAAATCTATTAAATTAAGACATTATCCAACCATATCAAAAAGTCCTGAAACTGTTGCCAGAATTCAAAACATTATCAATCATTTAATGAAATCTGATGTCTTTAATAGTATCGAACTTGAAATTTATCGCGTCATTGTCAATCATTGTCCGATGGAACTTATTGATCATATGACCAAACAATTACTACTTATGTACAAAGAAAGTGCCAATACTGACACCTACATCCGCATTTTAAATGCTCTCACTTTCTCCGCAAAATACTTCTCTGAACTGGGTTACTATCAAAAGGCTGACGATATTATTAAAAAAATTAAATCACTTCAGACCTTCGAACGAGGCTATCTAGCTATTCCCCTCATGTTTCTAGAAGTTGAACATGTTTACAATCAATTTAGATGGAACAAACCTGAAGCTATTCCCCTAGCCAAAAATCTATTTAATTATCTTCAAAGCGCAAAATTTATTGATCAGCAATACTACTCTAATTTTATTAACGCCTTCACCTATCACTGCCACGCATTAAATAAGACTGGAATTGATTTATTCTAATCGTCAAAAAAAGTTGCTCCATTTTAGGAACAACTTTTTTTATTTATAATTAAAAGTCTCCCCTGCCAACTTATCAGCTAGCTTGGGAAAGAGAGTATAAAACTTATGGGCTAGGTTCAACAAAACAGGAAGATTAAGTTCTCGTTTGTTTTTTCCTATAATCTTGACAATCTTTTTAGCCACTGCATCTGGTTCTAGCAGGAAACGTTCAACCGATTTGAGATAGGTGCCATCTGGGTCGGCCTGGTCAAAAAATCCTGTGCGGATAGGTCCTGGATTGACTGTTGTAACATAGACTCCATAGGGCTGAAGTTCGAGGCGTAAGGCATTTGAAAAACCAATGGCCGCAAACTTAGTGGCTGAGTAGAGACTAGACTTGCCAGTAGCAATCAAACCTGCCATGCTAACAATATTGATGATATGACCTTGACTCTTCTCCTTCATACGAGCCGCAAGGCGACGAGATAGATTCATCAGGGCGAAGGTATTGACCTCAAACATCTGGTGAATATCTTGGTCAGAAATCTGGTCAAATTCCTCAAAAATCCCGTAACCAGCGTTGTTAATTAAGACATCAATCTTGCCATAGCGGATATAGAGATCTGCTAGCAGAGTTTCTAAGGCTGAGTCATCGGTAATGTCTATTTCAATTAATTCTACATGGGGATGATTTCCGTAGAGTTGAGCTAATTTTTCCCTATCTCTACCAAGCAAGATGAGTTGGTCATTTGGCAGGAGTTTGACCATCTCTTGGGCTAAACCACCGCTAGCTCCAGTAATGAGAATAGTAGGCATACTTATCCTTTCTGTGACTGCTAGATTTCCACTTCTTCCAAGTCTTTGACCACATGGACATTTTCAAAAATGCTAGCAGCGTCTTTCTTGAGTTTACTGATATCTTTTGAGAGAAAGCGAGCACTGATGTGATTGAGTAAAAGGCGTTTGGCACCTGCTTCTACCGCTACTTGTGCAGCTTGCATGTTAGTAGAGTGACCATGATTACGAGCAATTTTTTCGTCACCCTTGCCATAAGTCGATTCATGGACAAGGACATCAGCATTGACAGCTAGACGCACACTAGCATCCGTTTTGCGGGTGTCACCCAGAATAGTGATAATCTTACCAGGACGTGGCGCTGAGATATAGTCTGCTGCCTTGATTTCAGTTCCGTCTTCGAGAACAACGTCCTGACCATTCTTGATTTTTCCAAAAAGTGGGCCAAATGGGACACCAGCAGCCTTAAGTTTTTCAGCATCCAGCGTTCCTTCCAAGTCCTTTTGAATAACACGATAGCCAACGCAGAAAATAGTATGATCCAGCTCCTCTGCATACACAGTAAATTTATCGGTCTCAAGGATTTTCCCTAAAGAATCTTGGTCAAACTCATGAAAATGAATACGGTAAGGCAGGCGTGAACCTGACACACGAAGACTGGTTAAGACAAATGACTTGATCCCTTGCGGTCCATAGATTTCCAAATCTGTCTGCTCTTCATTGGCCTGAAAGGCACGGCTAGAAAGGAAACCTGGCAAGCCAAAGATGTGGTCTCCATGTAGGTGGGTAATAAAGATTTTGCTGACCTTACGTGGTCGAATTGTCGTTTCAAGAATGCGATTTTGCGTACCTTCTCCACAGTCAAAGAGCCAGACTTCGTTGATCTCGTCCAAGAGTTTCAGGGCGAGACTTGAAACGTTGCGGGCTTTAGAGGGCTGACCAGCCCCTGTTCCTAAAAATTGAATATCCATTCGATACTTTCTAATTAATCAATATATAACATAGCTGTGCGGTTTTCCGATCGGAAATAGCGCTTGCCAGAAAAAGCAGCAGCTTCTTGCAATAAATCCTCTTGGCTGTAGCCTTTGAGACGTTTACGACCATCAGCCAAGCTTTCCAAATCAGTCAAAGCTGTGAGATTCTCCACACTAACAACTTCCTCATCTCCAACAGCCTTCATGTAAATCTTACTAGACTCTTCAAAGACCAGTTGATGGGGGAAAATTTGTGCAATTTCAAAAAGAAAGTCATCCGAAATCTTCTCCTCATTTTCAGAGAAAATTCGACCCAGACCCTCACTCTCATAACAAAAACCAAAGGATTTACCAGACAGATTCAGACGGATAAAAGGCTTGTTTTCGAGAGTGAAACTTGGCTCAGTATTGTAAAGATTCAGTTCCTGACTGACTTCTGCAAAATAATCCGTCGCAGCCTCAGGACTCTTTTTCTGGTAGAGTTCTGCAAAGTAAGCATTGACCACACTTGGCGGAGGTGTGATCAGTGCCAACTGCTCTTGTTCTGTTTTACCAGCTAGAAGTTGATCCAGATAGACCTTATCCAGACTTGTATAGCCCCCATATTTTAGAGCCAAGGTTTTGATATCAGTCATAAAATTCTTCTAACCTCCATTTATTTTTCTCGGAAATGTAGCCTGTAATGACTTCCCCGTCCTCCTGATAATCACGATCTTCCAGAATCGCAACACTTTCTAGATCATGAATCTTATAGGACTTAGAAAAAGGCACGCGCAGGGTAAATCTCTCAAAAATCTCCTTGATTTTCTCTAAAAACAAAGCCTGCAAATTCTCTCGACTATCCTCAGACTTGGCAGAAATGAGAGCATAAGGCGTTTGAGTCGGCATAAAATCCTCCACCAAATCCGCTTTATTATAAAGGGTCAGGCGAGGAATATCTTCCATGTCCAAGTCTTTCATGATGGACAGAACTGTTTTTTCATGTTCCTCATGGTAAGGATTGCTGGCATCGATAACATGAACTAGAAGGTCCACATGCTTGCTTTCTTCCAAGGTTGACTTGAAGCTGGACACCAACTCTGTCGGCAAATCCTGGATAAAGCCCACGGTATCTGTCAAGGTCACCTGTAGATTTCCCCCCAGATGGATACTCTTAGTTGTCGCATCTAGAGTTGCAAAGAGCTCGTCAGCCTCATACTGGGTCTTGCTAGTCAAGGTGTTCATAATAGTTGACTTCCCAGCATTGGTATAACCAATCAAACCAATCTTAAAGGTGCTAGACTCCAAACGTTTTTCTCTGACAGTCGCCCGATTCTTCTCAACCACCTTGAGCTGGCGCTCTATATCCGTGATTTGATTGCGAACGCTACGACGGTTCAGCTCCAACTGGCTTTCACCAGGTCCACGGGATCCTATTCCCCCTGCCTGACGGCTGAGCATAATTCCCTGACCAACCAAGCGAGGCAATAGATATTTTAGCTGGGCTAGGTGGACTTGGAGTTTCCCTTCATGGCTTCGAGCCCGCATGGCAAAGATATCCAAAATCAACTGCATACGGTCAATGACCTTGACACCCAGAACTTCTTCTAGATTGACATTTTGCCTCGGGGTCAGACGGTTGTTGACGATGACAGTGGTGATTTCTTCTGCATCCACCATAAGCGCAATCTCTTCCAACTTACCAGAGCCGACGAAGGTCTTAGAATCATATTTTTCACGTTTTTGTCTGTAGCTATCTACAACGGCTGCCCCAGCTGTCTTAGCTAGACTGGCCAATTCTTCCATGGAGAGGTCAAAATTGTCCATGCCCTGCAATTCCACACCAATCAACAAGACGCGTTCCTCTTTTTTCTCCGTTTCAATCATCTAAAAACTCCTCTATCTGGCTTAAAATGCGGTCTTTCACACCAGCTTCTCCAATCTGATAAAAGGTGACCTGCATGCGATTACGGAACCAGGTCAGCTGACGCTTGGCAAAACGACGGGTCGCCTGTTTGAGATTCTCACTAGCTTCCTCCAAGGTCTGCTCTCCACGGAAATACGGAAAAAGTTCCTTATAGCCAATTCCTTTAGCAGCCTGTACATTAGGGTAATGATCAAAGAGCCACTTAGCCTCATCCAAAATCCCAGCCTCAAACATTAGATATACTCGGCGATTGATACGCTCATAAAGCTGACTGCGCTCATCGTCCAAGCAGATAATCAGCGGTTCATACAAGGTCTCTTGATTTTCCAAATCCTGATCAAAATGGGCAATTTCTAAGGCACGCATGGCACGACGACGATTAAACTGGGGAATTTCAAGACCTGCTTGCTCCACCAAATGGGCTAATTCCTCATCTGTATAAGGCTCCAAACTAGCCCTATAGGCCAAAATCTCCTCATGAGGTGTCTCCCCACCCAGATGGTAGCCTTCTAACAAGCTCTGGATATAAAGTCCAGTCCCACCAGCGATAATGACAAGTTTGCCACGGCTGTGAATATCCTCAATAGCCATCTTAGCTTCTGAAACAAAATCAAAAGCCGAGTAAGACTCGGTTACCTCTCTAACATCGATTAAATGATGGGGAACAGCTGCCTGCTCCTCTGGACTAGCCTTGGCCGTCCCAATATCTAAACCTCGGTAAACTTGCTGACTATCGCCGCTAACAACTTCCCCACCAAAGCGCTTGGCCACTTCAATGGCTAGAGCCGTCTTTCCAACTGCAGTCGGTCCAACAATCACAATTATTTTTGTTTTCATCTTTTTTCCTTGAAAAATTCCCATTTTTTCGTTACTATTATTATAACACAAAAAGGTCAGTCAGAAAAATGTGACCTCTTGAAGAGGCTGGCTGATTAAGAAGATAAAGGAGGAAGACTCATGGCTAAAGGATTCGCTAAAGGTCTTGTAACAGGTGTCGCAGGAACTGTCGCTGCAGTTGCAGGTGCAGTATACGCATTTAAAAAGAAAGTAATCGAACCAGAAGAGCAAAAAGCAGCTTTCATCGAAGAAAACCGTAAAAAAGCAGCTCGTCGCCGCGTATCACGTTAAGAAACAAAAGAAGTTGGGATTTATTGTCTCAACTTCTTTTTTCGCTTCTTTTAAATAGCTAGGTCAAACTTCAACTGTGGCTTGACAGGGTCATAATCCACCAACTCAAAATCTTCTGCTTTGATATCAAAGAAACTAGTCCCATCAGGAACATTTAAAACCAAGCGTGGTTGGCAGTTTGACGGCTCCCGACGAAGCAATTCCTGAGCTTGTTTAAATTGATTGTCATAGATATGGAGGTTGTTGATGAAGTAGAAGAACTTCCCGACCTTCCAGCCGAAATGCTTGGCAATCATCATTTGAAGAGCCACATACTGCATAGCATTGATGTGATGAGCCACCAACATATCATTAGAACGCTGGATCAAGGTCGCATCCAGATAAATCTCCCCATCAACACGGCGGACATCAAACATGGTCTGAAAGGCACATGGGAGCAACCCATCTGTTTCTTCGAAAGCTTGGTAATCCCAAAGCGAAATAATATTGCGGCGGTTCCAAGGGTTGGCTTCCAACTGCTTGAGAAGCTTGTTAATGATATCGTGTTTCTTAACAACAGCACCATAGCGCTCACCGATTGTTCCTGTATCTCCCACTTCCCAGTCATTCCAGTAGTGAACATTGTACTTGCTATTTAGCACCTCTAAGCTATTAGACTGGTCTTGGTAAATCCAGAGCACTTCCTTGATGGCGGATTTGATAGCGATAGGACGCAAGGTTGTGATGGGAAATTCTCCCTTGGCCAAGTCATACTCGGCAAAGGCACCGGTTATGTACTTGGAGTTAGCCACGGTTCCATCCTTGTACTTAGGACGAGCCTGCTCAGAAAAGACACCGTCTTTGAGGATTCGTTCAATATTTTCTTTAAAAATCGTATCTGCTTTTGTCATTTCGTTTCACCTCATTTATTTCCTAACTAGTATAGCATAAAAAAGAAAAGAGGAACATTACTAACTCTAGGTTAGCATTTTTCCTCTTTTATTATTTTATTGCAATACAAGTGATGCTGCTCCGATAACCCCAGCGTCATTTCCTAGAGTTGCAAGAGCCAATTTTGTTGATGTGCGTACTTGTGGGAAACTATTTTCGTCGTAGACTTTTTGAACACCTTGTAGAAGGAATTCTCCTGCAGCTGATACACCACCACCAATGACGATTGTTGACGGGTTGAGGATTGAACCAATGTTGGCACAAGCGATTCCCAAGTAACGTGAGAAGTTACGGTAAACTATCAAAGCAAGGTCGTCTCCTTCTTTTGCAAGATCAAAGACAGTCTTAGCAGTTACTTCTTCTCCGTTGTCAATCAAGCGTTTCAAGGCTGCATCGCCTTCGTATTCATCGGCATAGCGACGAGTCAAGTTGACAATACCTGTTGCAGAAGCAACTGTCTCAAGGCAACCTTTCTTACCGCAAGTACATGCGATTGGTTGATCAAAGTCAACAGTGATATGGCCAAGCTCACCTGCTGCACCAGCCACACCGTGAAGCAATTTTCCTTCTGCGACAATACCGCCACCAACACCAGTACCAAGTGTCATAAAGACAACATCTGGTTGGTTATCACCAGCACCCATCCAACGTTCACCAAGAGCTGCCACGTTGGCATCATTATCGATGAAGAATGGAATACCCAAGGCTTTTTCAATTTTCTCTTTAATTGGTTGAAGAGTTTTCCAGTTGAGGTTGTAGGCACCAATAACAGTTCCTTTTTCACGGTCAACCACACCTGGTGATCCCATTCCAATACCTTGGAAGTCCGCTGCTACCAATCCAAGCAAGTCCAAACGGTGTTGAATAGACTCAATCATATCATCTACGATATGACTTCCCTCATCCAAAATGTTGGTCTTGATAGACCACTTTTCTTGGATTTCTCCTGCTGTTGTCAAGATTGCAAATTTGATAGAAGTTCCACCAAGGTCAATCCCAATAATCTTTTGACTCATCATATTCTCCTTTTTCATTGTGTA
The DNA here is from genome assembly GCF_002871495.1 of Streptococcus sp. UMB0029. Taxonomy (GTDB): domain Bacteria; phylum Bacillota; class Bacilli; order Lactobacillales; family Streptococcaceae; genus Streptococcus. Next base: position 54,549 of record NZ_PNGD01000005.1, on the reverse strand, counting down.
GTAATTGAAAATGCTTACAGTACTAGTATAACAAAATTTAGTTACTTATGCAAAGGTTTGCATTAACTTTCTGGATTTTATTCTGACTTATGGTTTCCAGAGACCTGAAGCATCTACATAGTAACGTCCGCCATCAACTCGCTCGTTCTTTGCCATTTTGCCATCTGATTTCAAATAATAATTTCCTTGCCATGCATTGCGAGCATAAGAACCATCTGATTTCAAGTAATACCATGCTTGGTAAGAAGAGTCATAGACCCACTCACCCTGTGCCATTTTACCGTTTGATTTAAGGTAGTACACTCCTTGCCATGCATTCTTTGCATAAGATCCATCTGATTTCAAATAATACCAAGCTTGATAAGAATCATCGTAAATCCATTCGCTCTGGGCCATTTTTCCGTCTGCTTTCAGGTAATAACTTCCCTTCCAAGCATTTTTTACTGGATTTCCATTTTCATCAAAGTAGTACCAAGCACCATCCTGCTTAACCCAGCCACTTGCTGTTGCTGAACTTGTATTATTTTGAGCCGCAGTTGATTGCTTTGCTTTGAAAGCACCTTTTGGGGCATTTTTCAATTCACACGCCACACCATCATGATCTCGGTCTAACTTGGCAGAATATCCTGATTCTCCCTCATGGATATCCGCGTATCCATTCGCCCAAGCTTCCTTACAACTAGAAAAATGAATATTTTCTTCTGCTAACACAGGTTGTGAAAACAAGGCTAAAACTGGCAAGCTAGCTAGACTCATTTTTAAAAATAGACGTTTGTTCATTTCTTTCTCCCATAATTATGTTATCGATTTCAATAGTATTTTATCAAACTTATTTTAACGATTCAAGAAAATCTTTGACTGTCCCAGCAAACTCTTCTGGTTTATCTTCGTTCAAAACATGAGGACCGTCTGGGATAATCTGAAATTGGGATTCTGATATTAGTTTATGAATACTTCTCATAGAACTAAGATTTGGTTTATCTTTGCTACCACAAATTAGTAAGGTTGGATAGGGGCAAATTCCTGCTATATCCGTTAAATCAAGTGTCTTCAATTCCTCAGAAACTCCGACCATAAGAGCTTTGTTTGCTCCCCGTTTTTCAAAAAAACTTTTTGGAAGTAGTTTAAAAATCATCAACTGGATTTTAAATAAGATATTTCCAGCTAATTTCAGAGGGCAACCTGACAAAACTAAACCTTGAAGATTTGGTAAATCATAACTGGAAAGTTCTAGTGCCAGGGCCGCACCTAAAGACAATCCAACCAAAATAAAAGGTTCTGTCTCTTGAGCTAGATGCTGATAAACTCGTTCCTTGGCTTGTTGATAGTTGCTAACTGTAGAAGGAAATAACTCGATAGCCTCAGAAGGATAATCTGTCAGTAGATTCCGAACTTCTTTCCAAGACTCTGCTGACTGCCCTAACCCGTGTAAAAATACCAGTTTCATCTAGTTTCCCTCTAGGCTTAATTCATACAAGCCTCTCACTGCATTACAGCCGTAAATAGCTTCTGCTTGAGCTAAGTCTTTTAAGGTCAAGACTTTCTCTTCTGCCTGTCCTGTTTCCAGCAAATGCTGACGATAAATTCCTGGCAAGATTCCAAGTCGGATAGGTGGCGTGTAGAGTTTCCCACCGATTTTCAGAACCAAATTTCCGATAGAGGTTTCAAGAAGTTCTCCAGACTTATTGTGGTAAATAATCTCTTGTTCCCCTAGGTTCAAATGCGGTCTGTAAGTCGTTTTAAAATAGGTAAAGGCTTGTTGCAAATTGGCTTCCTGAAGACAGAGTTGAGCCTGACAAAAGCTTGTACTAAGGGGTGTTAAGGTTTGGCGACTGAATTCAATCTCTCCAGATTTGCTGAGAGAAATTCGCAAGCGATAATCTTGATCAATGTCACAAGACTGACACTCTTCCTCTATCTTTTGTTTCAAGTCTCCTAGATCAAAAGGAAAAGCAAAATACCGACTAGCTGTTCTCAGTCTTTCCAGATGTTGTTCTTCAAAGAACAAGTTCTTCTGGCTGATCTTCCCAGTAGTAAACAGCTGAAAACGAGCTTGTTTCCGATAGAGAACAGCCGCCTTTTGATGAACTTCTCGGTATTCAGATTCCCAAGTGCTATCCCATGTAATGCCGCCACCAACTCCATAGATGGCTTTCCCTTGATGCAGTTGAATGGTCCGAATGGCAACATTAAAAATCCGTCGTCCATTTGGAAGCAAGAGACCAATCGTTCCGCAGTAAACTCCACGCGGTTGTGGCTCCAAGTCCTTAATGATTTCCATAGTCGCAATTTTCGGTGCACCCGTTATGGAACCGCAAGGAAAGAGAGAGCGGAAGATTTCAACAAGGTCAACATCCTCTCGCAATTGACTCTTGATGGTCGAAGTCATCTGCCAGACAGTCGAATACTGCTCTACTTGACAAAGACGTTCTACATGCTCACTGCCCACCTCAGAAATACGATTCATATCATTGCGCAAGAGGTCCACGATCATCATATTTTCAGAGCGATTTTTGGGATCCTGCTCCAACCAACTAGCTTGGGCAAGGTCTTCTTGGTCAGTCACTCCCCGCTGAGTCGTTCCCTTCATTGGTCGCGTCGTCAATTCACGGCCATTCTGCTCAAAAAAGAGCTCTGGGCTCATGGAAATCACTGCCATCTCGTCATGTTCAATATAAGCATTGTAACCCGCCTCCTGCTCTACCACCATACGATTGTAGATGGCAAAAGGATTGGCACTTAAGTCCTGCTTGAGTTGGACGGTGTAGTTAACCTGATAGGTGTCTCCCTGACGCAAATGATGGTGAATCTGGGCAATAGCCTTTTCATAGTCTGCTGCAGACGTTACTTCCTGCCAGTTTGAAGGCAAATCAACCTCGTCATAAATCAGAGGAATAGGGGAAGTTTCTACCCTATCATGAACTGTAAAATATAGCAGATACTCTGCCAGTAAAGGAGCTTTATGAACTGCTAATTTCTCCTCAAAAGCAGGTGCAGCCTCATAGCTGACATAGCCCACCACATAGTAGCCCTGCTCTTGGTAGCTTTCCACTTGTGCCAGCAAATCTGACACTTCTGATACATCTCTCGTTTTTAACTCTTTAATCGGCTGGGTAAAGGTGTATCTCTCCCCCAAAGCCCTAAAATCAATCACTGTTTTTCTGTGCATACCTTAAGTATAGCATAAAAAGGCAGATCAAGAAAAACTTAATCTACCTTTTTACTCATCTATTTAATACAATCTATGCTTTAAAAAGATTTCCAGCAAATCCGTCTGATTTCTGTAAGAGTTGTTTGTAAACTTTTTCTTTAAGTGCAACTGTTTGGTTTGAATTACCAGCTTTCAGGTCATTTTCAACCGCTTTGTTGAACAACTCTTGAAGTCCCGCATAGTTTGAGATTTTCTCACCATTGATTTCAATTTCAACAAAACCTTTTTCACCTTTAGCTTTAACTTCCTTGAACCATTCTTTCTTCCACTCTTCTAGTGTATGGAATTTACCACCAGACACTTTCTCAATGATGAAGTCATCACCAAGACCTGGTCTACCAGCTGCTTTAGATTCTTGTTTATACTTGTTAGAAGCATATCCGACAAATCCATCCAAGTATCCGAAGTAACCCCACATACGGAATGTATTATGTTTGAACGAGATAGAACCTACAGCACTTTGACTTGTATTACCACCGTAAATTCCAGCCATCATACTTACAGTTTGATATGCCGTATCAAAACCTTCAGCACGATAATGTTTATTTCCAGGCATATTATGCTTAGTCACGTAATTACCATCTACAAGGTCATCAATGCTTGTCAATTTCTTCTTGTTCTCCGCGTCATTTAGGTCACGAAGTAAATCCCATTGGTGTGGTTGTCCAACTAAACCATTTCGATCAGCTTTTTCACGCCATTTCTTGTCCATCTTCTTGAACCACTTATTGTTATCTCCGTCATTCTTCGCGATAACGGCATCCGCTTCTAAATGGTCGAGCATCATAAGCGCTTCGTTATAGTTCTTCATGTAATGGTCAATTTTAGCTCGACTATCAAGCAAGTTCGGATTGTAGTTATACCATTGGTTTCCATCATTTTTACGCTCATACGCCATATTTAGACCCAATGCGCCATAATCACCATTAGAACTTGTTACCGCAGGCGATTGTAACATACCTTGAGCAAAGGCTTCAACGTCTGTACCTTCACGATGTCCCCAACCACCTAAATAAGCCATACGGTCATTGATATGCGTTGTTTCATGAGTAAAGGCTGATGTACCAAAATCACTAATCATACTTGACCAGATATAGTACACGGCTTCTGAGTTTTGAGGTCTATCAAAGATATACGCATACGCACCCATACCATTATCACCATGCCATTTACCAGTTGGACCATAGAACTCACGAATTGGAGCATAATCACCGTTCTTCGTATGACCCATTCTATCAACCCATCCACCTGGCGCACCATGGTTATCCCAGATAGCCGATGGAACCATGTTTTCAGATTTCAACAACTGATTACGTACATTATCAGCCGCCAAGCGAGACCAGAAGTCTAAGTAGTTGATTTGTTCTTGTGCACGTAAGTCAATTTCTTTCTTGAATGCTTCACGTTCAGCTTCTGTATTCTTACCATATTTCTCAAATGCACTAAATGCTAGTGTATTGTATGTTGAAATCAAGAACATGTGAGCTTTCTTCGTCGTAAGAAGCGGCAAGATATATTTACTATGCTCACCATTGTTCAAATTTTCGTATAAGCGATATTTCTTATCCGCAAACAATGGATTGGATGATTGTTTCTCAACAACATAGTTCGTATGCGATACAGCTTTCTTATACCAGGTGTTAATATCAGTTTCGTTTGTGAATAAACGCATATTATAGTTTAATAAACCGTTCAACTCACCAATACCAATCGTTCCACCGATCGTTTCTCGATAAGCTTCTAATGTTCTGTTACCTTTAATGTTATTTTCTCTAGAACCGATCTTAATCAAGAAATCTAAGATATTTACATTCTTACCATAGAAGTCCGGTTTAAACATCATAAGATCTTTCATTGATTTTTCGTCGTATTTAAATCCATAGTAACGATTTAGATAAGTAAGACCCATCATAATTTTCGCTTTGTTTTCGTCTACTTTCTTAACAAGAGCTTTCATTGCAGCTTCGTCACCATTTAATTGATGGTCTTCGTTTTCGACTAAAGCTTTCACTAATTTATCTAAATTAGCTTTCGTTTCTTCAAAGCTTTCTTCAAGGAACAAGTTACGAATGTAATTGTTCTTATGATTGTCACTATTCTCAGCTGGTTTGTTACGTTTGTCCATTAATGCACGCACTTCAGGTGAAATCAATTCGACACTTGCTAATTTTTCTTTCACATCAGCAATTAGTTTGTCACGATTCTTATCCACCATATTTGGTGTGTAAACAATGCCATCTAGACCTGTAATACTATATTCACGAACTTGTGCTACGTTTGAATCCTTAGAAGCAACCGTCATTTCTTCTTTAGTACCATCAGCGTAATGAATCATTATTTTATCAACACTTGATAAGTCAGTCACGAATTGACCATCTTTCATACCAGTTACAGATAATACTTCAGTCGTTAATAATTTAGAACCAGCAGGAATTTTATTTCCTTGATTGATAATCCATTCTTTGTTGTAGAACGGTTGAAGTTTTTCCACATTTCGGTAAGCAAGTTCACGTTCTGCATTATAATCTTGAATCTCTTTATACGTATCAGATTTTGGGAGATTATTATTTAACTTATCTACTAATAATGTTGGAGCTTCAAAATCTTTAGATGTAATATCGAAACTTTCTAATCTTTTATCAGCTTCTTCTTTAGAGATTTCTTTAAGTTTGTCCGCATTTTTTCTTGTCACATTACCAGTAGCTTCCCCAGCTACGCTGACAACTCTACTTAAATAAGGGAACCCAAAGTCATCATCTCCAATATCACCTGAACCATAAAGTTTTTCAGCGTTAGTTACTTTTACATAACTAATAACATCTTCTAAAAATCCGTAGGGCCAGTTTTTAGTAATAACTCCACCTGTCTCTACATTGTTTTTCAAGTTAATTGACCCTTTTGCTACAGCTTTTTTAATATGTCCGTTAGCTCTTACATCCATTGGGTCCATACCCCTATCAAGTGTTGAAACTAAAGCTGAACCACGAGCTCTTTCACCAGTGATTTCTACATCTGTATAAACTTTTTCAATATTTGCTTTTCTTTGGTTGTTAACTAAACCAGAAATACTCCAACCTTTTTTACCTTCTGTGCGAAGTTTTCCGATAACAGAAACATTTTTCATTTTGCTTCCATTATTTAAATTATTAACAACTCCAGCTACATCATTACCACCAACAATACTACCCGTAATTTTAACATTTTCAATTGTCGTATTTGTAGCATCTTTTGCAAGTGTCGCTATTTGATCCGTACCTGGTTTATTTATATTCACGTTAGAGAAAATTAAATCTTTAATTGTAGAATTTTCAATAACATCAAATAATGGATTGCTTAAGTTATGAATAGCAAACCTATTCCCATCAGTACTAGTTAACGTACCTTTAAATTTCTTAGTAATATAAGATTTTCCATTTGGTTTAATATTAGTAGCATTTAAGCTTTGTCCAATTTTATATTCACCTTCTGGGTTATTTTGAATAGCTTCAACCAATTCAGCGAAATCATAGTAAACATTATCCACTTTTGGTTTTGGTTTAGCTATATAATAAACATACTCGTTAGCTAATTTCGAAGAATCTGTATGCTGAACTAAATCAGGCGCAGTTGCAGTAACTTTATATAAAGTTTCCCCATCTTTAACCACTTCTTCTATCTTATCAACAGCAAGTCTTGTCACTTTGTTGTCGTGAGTTGTTACACGTAAATATAACGAAGAAACATCCGTCGGTTTTTCAATTAATAAGCTCTTGTCTGATTCATTTCCTTCAGCATCTACACTCATTAAGCTGGTTTCTTTGATATTTTTGATTTCAACTTTTTTAAGGTCTAATTGAATTTGTTTATCTTCTAATTTCTCAGTTTCTTCGCCTTCTCCACGATCATAAACCATTGTAGTAGATAGGGTGTAGCCTTGATAATATTTCAATTTATCTAAAGTAGCGTTTAAATTATTTTCAGATACCGTTACTTCTTTGACAAGTTGTCCATCTTTATCTTTTAACGCTAATTTGATTGATTTGATTTCTACTCCAGCTGGTTTAGTCAATGTATAACTAGCTGTGGCACTCTTCTTCAAGACATCTTTTTCAGTATTAGCCCATTGTAATGTTGGTTTTTCTAACCCTTTTGTACCATTCTTGATAATTTTATCTTGAGGTGCTTGGAGAACTTTTTCTTCTACTCTTGGAGAGTCATTTGTTTTTTCTCCACGAATCGTTTTATAGGTTTCAGTAATTTGTTTCTTACCATTTACACCTTCTTGAGTAACTTTAGTTGTTCCACGTTTTAAAGTGTCGTCATCTTCTGTTTTTGTAGCAAAAGGAATGACTTCTTCTCTTGTTTCAACTACTGTTCCTTCAACTGGTTTTGTTCCTTTTTTAACGACTTTAGGAACAGCAGGAGTTTTCACTTCTGTAGTCGTAGAAAGGACTTTGTCTGTTTTCACACCTTCTACTGTTTCATAAGTTGTTTTCGTGACTTGAACACCTTTAGAACCAGAACGTTCAACTACTTCTTCATCGATATATTTAGTTTCATCTGGAACGATTTCTGTAGTGAAATCTAATTCAGTTTCAGTAGATTCCTCAATTGTACCAGTTGATACTTTATATTCTGGATTTGCTGATTGCTCTGTAGCTTGGCCTTCTTTTCCTGTTTCTTGTGTTCCCTTAGTTGAAACTGGTTCTTTATACTCTGGTAATTCAGCTTGTGTTAGAGCTTGGCCTTCCTTACCTTCTTCTTGGGTACCCTTCATTTCAACTAGAGCTTCTGGCAATTCGGGGTGTGTTAAAGCTTGACCTTCCTTACCTTCTTCTTGGGTACCTTTCACTCCTACTTGAGCTTCTGGTAATTCAGGGTGCGTTAAGGCTTGGCCTTCTTTTCCTGTTTCTTGTGTTCCCTTAGTTGAAACTGGTTCTTTATACTCTGGTAATTCAGCTTGTGTTAGAGCTTGGCCTTCCTTACCTTCTTCTTGGGTACCCTTCATTTCAACTAGAGCTTCTGGCAATTCGGGGTGTGTTAAAGCTTGACCTTCCTTACCTTCTTCTTGGGTACCTTTCACTCCTACTTGAGCTTCTGGTAATTCAGGGTGCGTTAAGGCTTGGCCTGCTTTGCCTTCCTCTTGAGTGCCTTTAAACTCTACTGTAGCCTCTGGCAATTCGGAGTGTGTTAAGGATTGACCTGCTTTGCCTTCCTCTTGGGTTCCTTTAGCTACTTGGTGACTTGGTTCAGCAGGTGGGACTGGAGTTGGAGCAGGTTGAACATCTTTCTTAGTTCCGACTGCAATGACTTGCGACACAGGATTTTGAACCACTTGATCTTCGATGACTTCTCTAACTTCTTGACCATTGACCACCGAAACTTTGGTTACAATTCGACGCTGACCCTTTACTCCGGCTGTGACGATACGAGTCTGTCCTTCTGCTAGATTCGTATCTGGGCTTGTGACCGTTTCAAAAGGAATCTCTACCAAGCTCTCTTCCTGTCTAGCCTGAGGCTTCTCAGAAACTGGTTTTGCTTCAACAGCGGGAGCAACTGGAGTCTCTACTACAGGATTCTCAACGATAGTTTCAGGAGTGACAGCAGGTCTTTCTTGAGCTACTTCTGTTTTCTCGATTTCTTTTGAACTTTGCTTTTCTACTGGCAACTGAGACTTCTCAGCTGAAGCTGGTCTTGATGGATGGAGTTCTGCTTCCTTAAAGTATCCGATGTACTCATAACCATCAATGTGGATAATCCCTTCAGCCAAGCCTTCATGTGTAGAGGCTGAAATAGTTTGGTTATATGAAAGCAATTCTTTATTTTCAAATGCGAATGTACCATAAGGAACAAAGGTGCTAGCTCCTAAAGAACCAATCAAGAGGACACCTAGGACTTCTTTACGGCCTTTTTTGGACACCAAAAAGACTGCTAGAGAAGCCGTTGCCAAGCCAATACCTGCCAAAGCAAGCTCCTTACTTCCTGTGTAAGGAAGTTGTTGACTGTTAGTTGCCTTCTTGCGATAAACTACATAAAGGATATCATCATCTTGAAATTCTGTAGGAACCTCATGATGAATCAGGGCTTTTTCAGACTCGGTCAATTCCTGCTCCGCCAGATAACGGTAATGAACACTATGAGCACCGCCGACTTCATTGGCCTGAACCTTATCTACTGAAAGAGTACTGGCACCAAAAAGGAAGGCCCCGATAGCTACAGGACCTACCCCAACAGTTAGCTTACGAATGGAATATTTGGTAATTTTTTCTAGTTGTTGTTTTGTTTTTTTCATTCTCACGACTTTCTAATAGAATCTTGCGGATAGTGCGCACGCGCACCTCCAATTAATTTTGGACGACTAGCCAACGCCGTTACGTGGGCATGACCAATCTCTCTCAAAAGAGGGCGAATCGGAACCTGAACATGCTTAACATGCATGCCAATTGCAGTATCTCCGATATCCAATCCAGCATGAGCCTTGATAAATTCAACCTCAACTGGATCCTGCATAAACTTGAAGGCTGCCAACTGACCTGCCCCCCCTGCATGAAGAGTAGGAAGGACACTAACGATTTCCAGACCAAACTGCTCTGCCACCTGACGTTCAACAACGAGAGCCCGATTGACATGTTCACAACCTTGAACAGCTAGATGAATTCCTTTTTTCTCTAGGATATCTAGGATGGTCTTCACAATGATTTCGCCAATTTCTTGGCTGGATTCCTTCCCAATCTGACCACCTATCACTTCACTAGAAGAAAGACCCAAAACAAAGATAGATCCCTGCTTCAAATCGGCCTTTTCCAGTACATCTTCTACAATCTGGCTTGTTTCTCTTTGAATGTCTTTTTCCTTCATACTTGATACCTCTTTTGTCATTATCTATCATATCGTTTTTTCTTGTTTTTAGCAAGATAGACAAACTAGAAAGCTTTCTCAATTACGCATAAAACTCCCAGAATTGACCGGGAGTTAGCTAGTTTCTATTCTATTTATGTATATTTCAACTGTCGTATCTTTTGAGGGAATAGAATCAATCTTCATTTGGTAATCTTCTCCAAAATGAAGTTTGAGCCGTTGGTCAACATTTTGAAGACCAACTCCCCCACGTTTGAGTTGACTTTGACTACTATCGCTAGCATCTTGGAAACCAACACCATCATCCTCAATGCGGATGACTAGTCCTGAATCCTGTTTCTGAACAGAAACTTTAATATGACCCTTACCTTCCTTTTCCTTAATGCCATGGTAAAGAGCATTTTCTACTAAGGGTTGTAACACCAGCTTGGGCAAAACTAGCTTATCAAAGGCAGGATTTTCCTCAATCTCATATGACAGCTTATCTCCATAACGTTGTTTCTGGATAAAGAGATACTGGCGGACATGGTTGATTTCGTCAGACAGGGAAATCAAGTCCTTGCCTTGATTGAGCGCCAAGCGGAAATAGGTCGCCAAGGACTTGGTCACCTGAACCACTCGCTGACTGTCCTGAAATTCAGCCATCCAGATGATGGTGTCTAAGGTATTATAGAGGAAATGCGGATTAATCTGGCTTGATAGAGCTTGAAATTGGTACTGACGTGTCGTTTCTTCCTGCCTGCGAATATCTATCATCAACTGATCAATCTGATCCAACATGGCATTGAACTGGCGAGTCACTTCTCTCAGTTCATAAGCACCAGCTTCCTTGGCACGCAGATTTTGAACACCAGAAGCAATCTCCAGCATGGTTTCTCTCAAGTCATTCAGAGGAGCAATCCAGCGTTTAAGACTAAGCCACACCAAGCAGAGACAGGCAAGAAGAGATGTGAAACTGGCTCCAAGCAAGGTCCACATGAGTTGACTCCGAACCTGATCTAACTTTTCCAGCGAAGAAACTCCTATAACCGTCCAATCAGTTCCTGCAATCTGTTCCTGACTGACATAGGATTTGTGGTCTGGAGTATAACCTTGTCCCGTCTCAATATAGGGTTTCATAGCCTCCATTTCGCTAGCTGAGCTATAAACTGTGTGTTGAGGATGGTAGACAAATTCATGGTTTTCATTGATGATAAAGGCAAAACCCTGCTGACCCAACTGGAGTTGATGGAGATAGGCTTCCAGAGTTTCGTAGGAAATGTCCAAACGAAGCACACCTAGATTGGCTCCCTTTTCATCAACAAGTTCTTGAGTAACAGAAATGACCCATTGACTATCTGATTTACGAGCTGGTGTCAAAACTGGCATGGCTCCCTGATGAATGGCCTTTTGGTACCAATCCTCAGCCATCATATCTGAGGAGGTTTTCATTTGCACACTGTCATCTGTAGAAATGACCTGACCGGATTTGGTCACCAGTACAACAGTTTTCAAGTCCTGATCTGCCTTTAAAATAGTCAAAAATAGATCTCGAATTCCCTTGACCTTGTCTTGACTTGGATTCTCAGCATAGGCTAGGACATCCGTCTGCTGGGTCAAACTAGTCGAGGTAGTTTCTAATTTTTTGATATAAGACTGAATAAAGTGGCTAGTTTGGCTGATAGTCGTCTGGCTATTGCCCTCAATAGTGGCCTCAATGGCTGAAGAACTAGATTGATAGTAGAAAGTCCCAACCAGAGCAAGGAGAATGAGAAAGACCAGAAAGATGGAAATAACCATTCTGACTAGGAGAGAAGAACGCTTCATCGACCTTCCCCCTTCTTAAACTGACGAGGCGTCACACCTGCAATCTGCTTAAAGCGTTGGGTAAAATAGTTCATATCTTCAAAACCAACCTTTTCGGCTATCTCATAAATCTTTAAATCTGTGGTCAGAAGCAAGAGCTTGGCTTGTTTGACACGTTCTCGCACCAAATAATCCTGAAAAGGCAGACCCAACTCTTTCTTAATCAAAGAACTCAGATAAGTCGGACTAAAACCTAAGTCACTGGCCAAAGACTTTAAACTAAATTGGCTGTCATCAAGATGAGACTGGATCTTCTGGGCCATGTTTCCTTCAAACTTATCGATCAATAAATCTTGTAACCGCTCTTCTTTCTCTTCCTTATCCAACTTTTGCTTGATTTTCCCCAACATTTCCTCAATATCCTGACGAGAAAAGGGCTTGAGCAGGTAGTCATCCACACCTAGTTTGACAGCAGACAAGGCATAATCAAAATCATCGTAGCCTGTTAAAAAGACCAAATGCACCTGAGGATAGGTTTCTCGGACCAGACTGGCCAACTGGATGCCATTTAGCTGAGGCATGTTGATATCGGTTAGAATAATATCTGGCACCTGCTTTTGTATCAATTCCCAAGCCTGTCTTCCATTTTCAGCTTGACCGATGATTTCCATATCGTAGGCTGCTACATTGACCAGCTTGGTCAAGCCTTGTCTTACCAGATATTCATCTTCTACGATTAAGATTCTATATGTCATGCTTCTCTCCTTTGTCACTTACTAGTATCAGTATAGCAAAATTCTCCTCTAACTGCTTAGGAAAGTCCTCTTAATCGACATAATCTAGTAAATAGGCATAGCCTTTTTCTTCCATTTGGGCTTTAGGAATAAAGCGGATAGAGAGACTATTAATACAGTAGCGCAAGCCACCCTTGTCCTGTGGTCCATCCGTAAAGACATGGCCAAGGTGAGAATCTCCAACTCGGCTCCGAACTTCCATGCGTGTCATATTGTAGGACTTATCTTCCTTATAGGTGGCAACATCTGGACTGATGGGTTGGGTGAAACTAGGCCAGCCACAACCAGACTCAAACTTGTCCTTTGATGAAAAGAGGGGTTCGCCAGTTGCCACATCCATATAGATACCAGATTCAAATTTATCCCAGTAGCGGTTTGAAAAAGCTCGTTCTGTTTGATTTTTCTGGGTAACTGCATACTCCTCAGGTGACAAGGTCTTTTTCAATTCTTCATCGCTTGGTTTGGGATATTTGCTGGCATCGATGACGGGGTAGGCAGCTTGATTGACATTGATATGACAGTAGCCATTTGGATTTTTCTTGAGGTAGTCTTGGTGGTAATCCTCAGCCACCACAAAATTCTTCAAGAGCTCCTTTTCAACTGCCAGAGGTTGATCATATTTCTTAGCAACTTCATCAAAGACTTGATTGATTACCTCTAAATCCTTTTCATCTGTGTAATAAACACCAGTACGGTACTGGGTTCCCACATCATTTCCTTGTTTATTTTTGCTGGTTGGATTGATAATGCGGAAGTAATGAAGCAAGATTTCCTTGAGGGAAATTTGATTAGCATCATAGGTGACATGGACAGTCTCCGCATGCCCTGTTTGGTTAATCAATTCGTACTTGGTTGTTTCCCCTCTACCGTTCGCATAACCTGAAACGGCATCGGTCACTCCGGGAACGCGTGAGAAGTATTCCTCCACTCCCCAGAAACATCCTCCAGCTAGATAAATTTCGTGCAAGTCTGCATCTTTACTCACTTCTGTTTTTTTCACTGTTTTTCCTCCTTGGCTAACTGATGCTTTCTCAATTTGCGAGCTATCTGTCTGCCCTGCATTTCGCATCAATAGAAAATAGAAACCGCTTAGGGCTAGGAAAAAAATCCCTGCCAAGACAAACAATTTTACTTTATCATTCATGACCTTTCTCTACCCCATTTCTTTCAATTCTTTTAAAATCATATCCTTATCCATAAAACCAGGTTGCGTTTTGACTAGCTTACCTTCCTTGTCTATAAAGGCTTGAGTTGGGTAAGAACGGACACCATAACTTTCTAAAAGTTTACCTGATGGGTCAATTAGAACTGGGAAATTTTTATAATCCAAGCCCTTGTACCAGTTCTTAAAGTCTGCTTCAGCTTGTTCCCCCTTATGTCCAGGAGACACCACTGTCAAGACCACATAATCATCACCAGCATCCTTAGCAATTTCATCTGTATCTGGTAGACTGGCTAGACAGATGGAACACCAAGAAGCCCAGAATTTAAGATAGACGTTCTTACCCTTGTAATCAGACAAGCGGTAGGTCTTGTCATCTACTCCTGTCAGTTCGAAATCAGCGACTGCCTGACCTTTAGTCGCAGTTTGCATACTGACTTGTTCTATTTTTGTTTGCTCCTTCATAGTAGCTTCGTCTGACATATTTTTAGCAGAACAGGCTGCCAAGCAACAGATTGAGCCGACTCCAAGGAGACATGTTTGCCATTTTTTCATTTCTTCTTCCTCTCTATTCAAATAATCTTGTCAAAATAGAAGCATTTCCTAAAAGCACCAAAATTCCCATCACGATAATGAGGAAACCACCCACTTTTTTGAGGGTTCCAAGGTAGGGATGAAGTTTTCGGAAATGTTTCAAAACATAGCTGGAGGCTAGGGCTAGAACCAAGAATGGTAGAGCCAAACCTAACGTGTACACCAACATGAGAGCAGCTCCCTGCCAAGCACCTGAGCCACCCGAAGCCGCCAAGGCCAAAACAGAACCAAGAACCGGCCCCACACAAGGCGTCCAAGCAAAACTAAAGGTCAAGCCCAATAAAAATGCCTGACTATAGCCCTTACCCTTTTGCTCCTGTCTCTTTAGTTGTAACCTTCTTTCCTTGTAGAGTCCCTGAAAATGTAAGATTTCCATCTGGTGTAAGCCCAAGAGAATGATAACTGCACCCGTCACATACTGAAACCAAGAAGCATACAAAAGGTCTCCTAAAAAGCCAGCGCCATAACCCAGTAGGATAAAGATAAAGGAAATCCCCGCTATGAAAGCTAGAGTTCTCAATAAACTAACAATTGAAATCGAAAATTTGCCGCTAGAAGCCTTAGCACCATCTTTATCATCTAACAAGACCCCTGCATAGACCGGTAACAAGGGCAAGATACAAGGAGAAAAGAAGGAGAGAATTCCAGCTAGAAAAACACTGATAAAAAAGATAATATTATCCATTGCCTTCCTCCATTCTTTGATTTGATAGGACTATTATAGCCCCAAAACTTAAGAAAAAACAGGTACAATGATAGGGAAAAATAGGAATTTAATCAGGTTATACTTCAAATAAATCAAAAAAGCATGAGTAAAAAGATAAGCTATCTTATGTTTTTGAGCCAACATCTAGTAAACTAAAAAAACAGATTCTTCCCTTTATCACGGAAAAAATCTGTCATTGACTTACTGATTTACAAAAAATTCCAATTACGGTTTACGAACCTTATCTTTGCTGGTTTCTCTATATTTTTTAGTTCTTATTTGCGATGCTCTTTCAATAGTTCTTCAAACTCAGAGACAGTCATACCTAACTGCTGGCTGGCAACCTCAGAAGTCAGAAGACCTTGGTGGACCATATCTAGGAAGGCAAAAAATTTCCCTTCCTCCCTAGCAGTTTCCAAGGCATAGTCGTGTGCTAATAATGCTTGTTCTTCGCGTCTGCGTTGTTCACTAAACATTTTCCTATCCTCCTCGGACCAGCTCTTGTAGTCTAGCAGTTGGTCTGCTTGACTGATAGCTCGCTCTGGTTCTTGAGTAAAGGGTTTGTTCCCGAAAAACTCCAACCACGGCTTGCGAACCTCGTCTTTGCTGGTTTCTCTGTATTTTTTTAGTTCCAAGAAAGCCATTTTAACAAGATGGTTTTCTTGTCCATTATTTGTGATAGTTAAGACCTCACCTGTCGTGTCCTCTCGCATGCTAAAGCTATGGAAAGCCAAATCATCTGAGAAATAATTGCTATCCACAATCGCAATAGCGTATACTGGTGCGATGTGTTTGTAACTCTGGTGGGTATCACCTTCACGTTGGCGAATTTTTTCTAGATTTTGATTGACCTGACTGCACAAGTAAGCCCATAGGCGATTGATGAAAAAATTCTGATGATGAACTTGAATCTCAATAATTACTTGCGTACCATTATCCAACTCCGCTAAGACGTCTATACTGGTATAGAAATCCTGCGCCGAGTACGGCAGGGAAGGCAAAACATGAATATTGCTTCCCTCTAAAATGGTCACATTTTTTGCTGGTAAATCCAACATATCGCGGATAAATTGACAAGTGATTTCTGGATTGCTAAAAATCTTCTTAGCAACCAAGTCATTAGTTGGGCTGATGCCCGGATGACGTACAGTCATACTTTCTCTCCTTTCATTATAGCACATTTTTTAATCTAATTTACTAGATTTGATGCTTCTATCTATTTATTCGGAAAAAGAAAGGATAAATGAAATAGTAAATAAAAAATAAGAACAGCGGATAAGCAATAAATGTTAAGCTTATCTATCCTTCTTACTTATCTGATAATAAATAAGGTCTGCAAGATAGCCTTTTCTCTCTACACCATTGGTAATAGTCTTTAGATAGGACATTCCAGCCTTCTCCATGACACGACCTGAAGCTGGATTGAGACTGGCATATCGTGCTCTAACATTTTGAAAACCTGCTTGAGTAAAACAAAAGTCCAAGACAGCTTTTAAGGCCTCTGTCATCATACCATGACCCCAGTATTTCTTGCCTAGCACATAGCCAATTTCACAAGAAGAATCGTTCTCATCCATTTCAACGATGCTGATATCTCCTATCACCTGCTCTGGCTTTTCTTTGAGACAAATGGCCCATTTGTAATAGTTGGGACTGGTATAGGAAGCAACCCAATTGCGAATCGAGTTTCGAGTGATTTCGACATCAGGATGGGGATCCCAAGTGACGTAGGTTAGATTCTCAGCAGACGAAGCCCAATTTTGAAACATGGCTTCTGCATCACTTTCTACAAATCTTCTTAAAATTAAACGATCTGTCTGTAATATTTGTGTAGCAATAGATTTCATGACGCTACCTCGCTTTCTAATAGATGATTCTCTGTCCAGTCAGCATTGAAATTTGTTTTGCTTTTGAATTTCAAGGCTCAAGCTAAAAAGGTTCACCGGACCTTCCTCGTTTTTCTATTTTTACTCCCAAAAGTCATCAAATACGGTGATTGGTAGGTGGCGTTTGTGTTGGCCTTTGTGCCACCAGTTTTCGATTCTTGTTTGGGCTTCTGGGCTGATTGTTTTGCCTTCTAGGTAGTCGTCAATCTCTTCATAAGTGACTCCGAGGGCTACTTCGTCAGCTAGGCCTGGTTTGTCTTCTTCTAGGTCTGCCGTTGGGATTTTTTCATAAAGGGCTGGGTCTGCACCAAGTTCCTTCAATAATTGTTTTCCTTGGTGTTTATTGAGGCGGAAAAGGGGTAAAATATCTGCACCACCGTCACCAAACTTGGTAAAGAAACCTGTGATATTTTCCGCAGCATGGTCTGTTCCAATGACCGCTCCGCTATGAGTACCCGCAAGGGCATATTGGGCAATCATACGGCAACGTGCCTTGATATTGCCCTTGTTGAAGTCTGAAACAGGACTACCTGTCGCTTCAACTGCTGCTGTCATGGCGTCAGCAGATTCCTTGATATTCACCACTAAACTGACATCTGGCTGGATAAATGCTAGGGCTTTTTGAGCATCTGCTTCATCGGCTTGTACTCCATAAGGCAGGCGGACAGCAATAAATTTGTAGCTATCATCCCCTGTCTCTGCTCGCAGTTCTTCCATAGCCAGTTGGGCCAAGCGACCTGCTAAGGTTGAGTCCTGACCTCCAGAAATCCCTAGTACAAAGGTTTTTAGGAAGGGATGTTTTTTCAGGTATCTCTTTAAGAAATCAATGGAACGACGAATTTCTTCCTGGGCATCAATCACTGGTTTCACGCCCAGTTCTTGTATAATTGTTTCTTGCAAACTCATTCTTCTTCTCCTTCACCAAGGGCTTCCTTACGCATCTTGTCAATCAAATCCATCTTGTCTTGCCATACATCACGCGCCAAATCCACTGGATAATGCTGCGGATTGAGCACGCGCTTGTACTCATCCCACAGCTTGTCAAATTCCTTACGTGCATAAGCCTGAATCTCAGTCAAGCTAGGCAGGGTGTAAATCAATTTTCCATCCTTGAAGATATCCACCAAGAGAGGAACAGCATCAAAATTACGAACCGTCTTCTTGATGTAGGTATAGGTCGGATGGAACATCTTGATTTCTGTCATGCTGGCAACATCTACGCCATCATAGGTGATGTAGTCGCCTTCTGACTTACCTTTTTCACGACTGGTAATCCGCCACACCTGCTTCTTACCTGGCGTAGACACTTTTTCCGCATTATTAGACAGCTTGATGGTATTGCGCATGTTCCCATTTTCATCTTCGATGGCAACAATCTTGTACACTGCCCCAAGAGCTGGCTGGTCATAGGCTGTAATCAGCTTGGTTCCCACACCCCAGACATCAATCTTGGCCTTTTGCATCTTAAGGTTGAGGATAGTATTTTCATCCAAATCATTAGAAGCATAAATCTTAGCCTCTGTAAATCCAGCCTCGTCCAGTTGCTGACGGACTTTCTTAGAAATGTAGGCAATATCCCCTGAGTCAATCCGAACACCCATAAAGTTAATCTGGTCGCCTAGCTCACGCGCCACCTGGATGGCAGCTGGCACACCGATACGAAGGGTATCATAGGTATCCACAAGAAAGACGCAATTTTTGTGGGTCGCAGCATAGGCCTTGAAAGCCTCATAATCATTGCCATAAACCTGCACCAAGGAATGGGCATGGGTCCCCAAAACAGGAATGTCAAAGAGTTTACCAGCACGCACGTTGCTAGTTCCATTGGCGCCACCAATCACCGCTGCGCGTGTTCCCCAGATAGCCGCATCCATCTCTTGAGCCCGACGTGTCCCAAACTCCATCAAGGGTTCATCTTCGATAACCGAACGAATACGAGCTGCCTTAGTCGCCACCAAGGTCTGGTAGTTGACGATGTTCAAAAGAGCTGTTTCGACCAACTGACATTGGGCTAGAGGGCCTTCCACCTGCACAATCGGTTCATTAGCAAAAACCAAATCCCCTTCTTGGGCAGAACGAACGGTCAACGCCAACTTGAAATTGCGGAGGTAGTCCAAGAATGCCCCATGATAGCCAAGCGACTCCAAATAGGCAATATCACTATCTGAAAAACGCAAGTCTTCAAGATAGCTTACAATTCTTTCCAAACCAGCAAAAACCGCATAGCCGTTCTTAAAAGGCTGTTGGCGGAAATAAACCTCAAAGACTGCTTTCTTATTGTGAATCCCTTGGTCAAAGTAAACCTGCATCATGTTAATCTGGTACAAGTCCGTGTGCAATGTCAAACTATCATCTGGATACATACTTTTCCTACTTCCTTAACTAGAAATACATGAAAATTTTCAAAAACTTTCATGTATTCCAATAAATTAGTACTATTATATCACATTTTAGCTGGATTGAGAAAAGGGTAACAAGCTATTCACCACTCTCCAGTTCATCCATGTCTTGCTCAAATTTTTTCTGAGCCCATTCGCCATAACTCTTCAGACCGAGATTGCCGATAAAAACCCAGGGAAGGTAAATGACATAAGTAATGGCCCAAGCGGACAGGTATTTAGCGTTCAAAGGATTGTGCTGATAAATTTCTATGTTGAATTGATAATTCTGCAACATCAAGAGAGTTGTAATCGCCAAGGTTAGGAAAAAACAACCCAAAATTGTAAAATGAAAACGACTATAGTAGGTCACTCCCAGATAACGAGCACGATTGAAAAAGAAGAAAATTCCTACTATCAGAGTATAGACTAGAAAATTCGGATTAAAAAGAGAGGGAGCTAATACAGCCACCAAATAGCTTAGAAGCACAAGCCCAATGAAGAGGGTAAAGGATTCCGCTCCAGCTTTATTGATTAGTTGTTCTTCTCTTTCGTCAAGTAATTGATAATGAATGAATTTAGTTACCATCTTCTTCCTCCCAAAATAGTTGGTCTAGGGTTTTCCCTAAACATCTGCAAATGGACTGGCAGAGCGAGAGACTGGGATTGTATTTTCCCGCCTCTATCAAACCAATAGTCTGGCGCGTCACCCCGACAGCCTCCGCCAGTTGACCTTGAGTTAAATCAAGCTCTACTCGAGCTAATTTTAATTTTAAATTTTTAGCCACCTGCGTCCTCCTTATAGTTTTAATACTCATCTACTCTTAAAAAATCCAAAACCAACACAAGCTGTCAGCTATTTATTATAAGCTCATTAATTAGCACTCCAATATTATCTTCAGCCTAAAATCAGTATGTTGGATTGTTTGAAATAAACTTCCTAGTTTGCTATTTGATTTTTTGTTTAGTATTAGCTTTAATAGGGTCTTTTAAACGAGTTTTGATTGCTTGTATTTCTTGTTTAGTTGATTTTATATCACTATTATATAATGCTTTTGGAAATGAGTCTAGCATAAGACAAAAACGTGTACACAGCAAGAGCAGGAGCATAGCAAGATGACTGATTTTTTGCTGGATTTGCAGTCTGCAAAATAATACTAAATAAAACTAAAATGAATACTCCTTGCTTTTCTTGAGAGTGAAAAAATACAATAAAATGATTGTAGTGATTACCACAAGATACTGACTAATAGACATCGTATTTGAAGCCACAAATACAGGTAAGGAATAAAAAGGAAGAAGTTCAATTGCTTTGATAAACAAATCATTACTAGTATTCGTCATAATCGTATTTAATATATTAGGGATAAAGAGTAGTAAGGCTACTAAAATACCAAATACCAAGCCACTTTTCAATTTGTATAAATAGAAAATGTAAGATAATAGAAAATAAAATAGGACTAACAAAATTGTATTGACTACAATGGCTACTATAAAATCTAATCCTAAAGCACCTGGAACACCCAATTTACTTACGATGACTAGTAGCACAATGCCATTCAAAGCATAAATAATGGAAACTGAAATGGCATATAGAAAATTAGACAAGACGTAAATCATCCGATTTTTCTGTTGATTATAAAATAAACTGATCGTATTGTAGGAA
This sequence comes from Streptococcus sp. UMB0029, assembly GCF_002871495.1. Taxonomy (GTDB): domain Bacteria; phylum Bacillota; class Bacilli; order Lactobacillales; family Streptococcaceae; genus Streptococcus. The sequence goes on along the minus strand of NZ_PNGD01000005.1, from coordinate 33,530 downwards.
AAATCCCTGCTAATAATTCGGTTAGCATGTATAACAGCCATTAACATACCGAGCATAGCATAAAAATTTGAAATATGCTTAATACCAAGTGATGTCCCTTGAGTCTTTAGAATAAAGAATGTAACCAATATCGGCGGTATAAACGAGATAATCAATTCGAGATATATTACGCCTGATGAATATAAATCCCTTATATTTTCCTTAAGAAAATTCAATTTATTTAATTTCATGATTATAACCTTCCTTTATTTTGAACGATTTAGATAAATATCTTTAAGCGTCTCTTTTTTAGTTTCAAAATCAACTACTTTAATAGAGTTTTCGTTAACAAATTTAAAAATCTCACTACTTTGAATATTCCCAGACATAGTAATTCTCAGTCCCTCTTCCTGAACAATATCCCCAAATTCTTGTTTGGTAATGAAAATGTCTTTATCTGTAGCTGATGAAAAAGCTATCTCAAACAAGCAATTATGACTATCTTTTCCTACTTTTTGGAATGTCAAAAGCCCGTTCTCCAAGAAAAGGACCCTCTCACAAATTTCTTCAATATCTTCTAATTTATGACTTGATATTAAAATTCCCACGTTTTCATGTAAAGCTAAATTTTTTAGAACCGCTAAAACTATTTGTGATGATTCAATATCTAAACCATTAGTCGGTTCATCTAAAATCAATATATCAGGTTCCGTAACGAGAGTTAGAAGCAAAGCTAATTTTTGTTTTGTACCCAAAGAATAGGTCTTTACTTTTTTATTAATAGACTGAGTCAAATCTAACTCTTGAATCAAACTCCCAAATCTTTCTTGATTGTAGTCAGCACCATATAAATTTGCTAGATATTTTAAATTCTCTAAACCTGTTTTAGATAAAAATAATTTTGGTTCTTCAATTAAATACCCAACATTATCACTACTTATAATATTCCCTGAAGTCGGTTGATTATTCTGAACAAGAATTTTCATCAATGTACTCTTACCAACTCCATTTCTCCCTACTAGACCAACAATTTCACCCTTATTAAGTGCGAAATTTATATCTTTGAGAATGATTGAATGACCATAATGCTTACTTACATTTATAACTTCCATTTTTTATTCCTCCATTAATATTCTTGGTTTTCTCTTTGATTCTCATTAATTTTAAAAAGTTGCGCCTCTTTTTAACATTATTATATCATATATCTAACTTAATGCAATATATAAATGTCATTTTGTAAAATTTTATTAACAAAAAAACTCTCTACCACAAAAAGATAGAGAGTTTTCTGCTCATTCAAATTATTTTCAAAATATCGACGACATCACTTCTTTTCTTAACCTGATAGACCTTGATTCCCAATTTTGGGGCTACGATTGTATTGTCTTCAATATCGTCTAGAAAGACACAATTTGTAGGATTTAACTGGTATTTATTGAGAATCTCCTTAAATGTTCCCCATAAACACCATCCTACTTCCATAGTGATGTGAAAAATCCCTCTTTGCTTTGTGCTTTCATATTCACCTTACAAATCCTTTTGGTAATAAAATCTTTTTCCTGTGTAGGGATAGTCTTGCAAAGCAAAGACTTCCTTGTAGCCATGCCTTTTATAAAAATCTGGAGCTTGAAACTGGTAAGTATTGACAAAGGCAAAACGACAGTTTCGATTCTTAGATTCACTTTCAGCCTGCTGCAATAGTTTTGAACCGATTTCTTGCCCTCGCAGTTCCTCTTTTACAAATAAATACTCGATTTCTAGCCAATTTCCAAAAGTCTCTGCTACTAAGCCTGCCAGGAGATTGCCCTTTTCATCTTCGACATAAAGATTAAGCGGCTCACTTTCAACTTCTTCTCTTTTTGAACGGTTATAAACACGAATCAGATTCCCTATTTCTTGTGATTTATGGGATTCCTTATTTTCCAATCTAAAGTACATCTAAACCTCCTCGAAAACTGATACAGCTTGATTATAGTCTTATTTCAATAGACTGTCAAACTAGCAAAAACCCACCAACCTGAGTTGATGAGTTTCAAATTTAATACTATCACTGCTTATATTCTTTTAATTTATAATTCGATAAATAGGACTTCAACCCTTCTAAATCTGTCGTAGTATTAAACTGCAAGCTTATCCATATCTACACTGCCATCTTTTTTGACTCCTGATGCATAACCATAATCTTTAAAATGAGTTTCTTTAGACCCATCCGACTTGGTTTCAGTAACTTTATAGATGATGCTTAGACCAATAATATTTTCATAAGCACTGTCACTTGATGAAAATATTCCTAAGTAAGTTCCTTGAGGTTCTAGGGTATAAGAAGATGAAGAGCTATTCTTGTTTTCAGACTTACTGTAGTCATCAATTTTCTTAAGAATCTCCTTTAATCCCTTATTATTTAATCCATTTACCAGATCCATCTACACGATAACCATCTGGTGTACGTTCGCTAACAGCCATTTTACCATCTGATTTAAGGTAATAATCTCCTACCCATTTGTTACGAGCGTAGCTACCTTCTGATGTCAAATAGTAATATGCTTTGTAATCATTGTCATAAATCCACTCACTATTAGCCATCTTACCATTTGATTTGAGGTAATAACTTCCTGACCAAGCATTACGCGCATAGCTTCCTTCTGATGTCAAGTAATAGTAAGAACCGTAGTTGCCATCATAAATCCATTCACTCTTAGCCATGTAGCCACCAGACTTGAGATAGTAATTCCCTACCCAAGCATTTTCAACATACTCACCAGCAGCATTCAAATAGAAATAAGACTTATACTGTGAATCATAGATCCATTTGCTGATAACTTTTTGACCATGTTGATAGTAAGAACGACCTACCCAACCGTTCTTTCCACTTGGTTGTTCTGGAATTTTTGGTTCAGGTGTTGATGTTGGCTTTAAGTTAACTTTTTCGTATTTAACAAATTCTCCATCTTTAATTGTCAATTTAATTGCTCCAACTAAAGTAAAGTAACCTGACTCATGAGAAAGTGTCAAATCCTTAAATGAAACTAGATAGGTTCCATCTGGGTAAGGGTTCCCATTTAGAAAAGATAAATTAAACTTTGCTCTACCAACATTTTTCTTAGCTTTTCCATTTGTAACTGGTTTAATAATAATAAAACCATTTGGATTTACTACTCGTCCTGTATCTGCTTCTAAAATTTCAACAGACTGATACAATTCACGTGCAACAGTTACATCAGGACGTTCTCCAACAATTTCCAAGTACAAGTTTCCATCTAGTCCCATCTGGGCAGTTACATCAGCATAAATCTTACGGTATTCTGCAGCTTCTACACTGCTTGTAGGGAGTACACTTGTTGTGATAACTCCTGCTGTTACGAGGCTCAACCCCATCACTGATCCTGTCAATACATGTTTTAGTTTCATCTTCTATTTCTCCTTTTTATTCACTAACCTTATAATAAAATTCGTTTGGATTGGATAATGTATCCACACTTTGGGTAATTAACAAACGATCCTTGCTACTGTCAGATGCATCTTTGAAAGTGGTATCACCTACATTTATATCTGGATGCACAACACCTTTTGGAATAAGTATAACCGAAGCACCACCTACACCACTGCTTGAGGTCATGCCAAATCGAACCATATTATTTACAATCTTAGGTACCGTGTCAGTCAAGACTGCACCATTTGTAAAGCCATACTCATCAAAAGTAACTTCTCCACCCTTGTTATTCTTCCAAGTCCCTTTGATACTACTAAAGTCTTTCTGGTAAATCTCAGCTAGATGAGCACCAGTCCCCTTTGCCTGATCCTCTAGGTCAATAAATGGACGTTCTACCATAAAATCATCCACAGTCAACCAGTTCAAGCCTTCTAAATCCACCTCTTTAATCCCATCTAGCCCTTGTAAACTTGAAGGATCCTTGGTTTCTCTCAAATCATAGTCAACTGAGCTGACTTCCTGATAACGACCATCTGTAAAGAGATAAGTTTTAGCAACAGCCTCTGGCCTAGAAGCGTTGAAAATCAAGTAAGAGATGGCACCATTTTCATAAGGAATCAAAATTCGACGGGAACCACCTGTCCCAGCAACTCCACCTGACTTGACCAGCTGAGCTCCCTGATCTGTCAGATAATAAATCCCAAGTAAAATTTTATCTTGCTTAATTAGCAATTCTTTCTTCCCATCCTTATTGATGTCGTAGAAAGTATAGCTGATGTCTATCCCTTTGTAATCAAACAAAATGGAATCAATATAAGACTCTTCCTTATCACCTGTCGAGTACTGTGGCATTTGTTGATTTTGCGCTGCCTTAACTCGCTCTCTATAGGAGTCTAATATATTCTGATATACAATCTGGTAATCAATCTTTGCTTGTTCAGCTTTTTTATCTTTTGAAGCACTGGTTTGGACTGTAGCGTCAGTCGATTCTCCCTCACTTGTCTGGCTAGATTGTTGCCCACAGGCTGCTAATAAAAGCACTGAGCTAGCCACTAACAAGGCACTAAAGATGCTTTTCTTGGACATAATACCTCCGTTATTTCTTTTTAAAAGATTTGCCAGCCAGTATACCAGTCGAATCTGAAGTAATGGTCAACTCTCCACCTTTAATCTCATAAGCTAGTTTCATTGAAGATAATTCAAAAGTCTTTTCTTTCTGGTTGACCTTCATCTCATATGTATGCTCCGTTTGCTGGCCCTCTGTTAGGAAACCAATCGTTTTTCCTTTTGTATGAACTTGTCCCTTATCACCCTTGATTTGGATAGTCACGGTTACTTCTTCCATAAATGGCATGCTACCTTGGTAGACATAGGTTCCATTTGCTGATGAACAGGCTACTAAAAGCAATAGGCTAGTTACTAACGATAATACAAATGCAACTTTCTTTTTCAATTTTTATCCCTCTTTTTTAAAGCAAATCCTAATCCTGCTAAGAAGCCATATCCTAATAAAGCTAGTAGGCTCACTTGACTTCCAGTATTTGGCAATGCTTTTTGTTCAGCTTCTTGTTTCGCTTGAGACAGAACTGCTGGTGCTTGGTAGCTTGGTGCTGATCCCACAGGTTTCACATCTTGGTCACCAGATCGACCTGGCTCTTTTCCTGGTTCTTTGCTCGGTTCTTGACTGGACTCCTTGCCTGGCTCTTCTACCTTAGTTTTTTCATTCTTAGGCTCATCAACTTTCGGTTGTTCTACCTTCGGTTGCTCAACTTTAGGCTGTTCAACTTTTGGTTCGTCTACCTCAGGCAATTTATCCATTGGGAATTCTGGAAGTTCCGGTTGGATTAGACCTTCACCATTTACCCCATCTTTGAATTCTGGTTGTTCTGGAATAAGTGCGTCGTCGCTTGTCTTACGTAGGAGCAATTTTTGATACTCGCGTTCTGCTTCATCTTTGACCTCACGAGCTTTTTCCGCTTCGTCTTCTTTTTGTTTCACGTCACGTTTTAAGTCGTCTACGTGTTTGCCGAGTTCATCCAACTCTTTTGACTTAGCTTTCAATTCTTCTTCCAGTTTGGCTTTTTCTTGGCTCAAACGAAGTGTCTCTGCTAACTTGTCTTTTGCCTTTTGGAGTGCGTCTTCTGCGTCTTTCAACTCTTTGTCGGCTTTCAAACGCTCAATCTTCGCAGTTTCCAATTCTTTGTCTTTTTGTTGACTTTCAGCCAGTTTCTTAGCCAATTCTTTGTCCACTTCGGCTTTTGCCTTGCGAGCTTTTTCTAAACGTAGGTTTTTGGCATTGTCGTCAAGCGTTGCATGTTCTAGCTTACGTTTGGCATCTTCTGCTTTTTCTTTAGCTTTTTCTAGCTCTTTGACCGCTTCGGTACGTTTTGCTTCTTTAGCTGGTGTTTCAGATACTTCTTTTTCCAGGTCGGCAATACGTTTCTCAATTTCTTGAAGCTCTGTTTTCACTTGTTCCAAGTTGTCTTCAGCGGTTTTCTTGTCTGCTTTAGCTTTTTCTAATTCTGCTTCGACTTGTCCCTTGTCTTTCACCGTTGGGTTTGGAAGGTTGGCTTTAGAGTTTGGACCATAGAGTTCGTCAAACTTAGCATTTCGGATGTCTGTATCAGCGTTGTCGATAGAATCTGCGTCTTGCACATTCAAAACGTGAATACGAAATAGATAGGGCCAATATGGGGAGGCAAGGTAGCCCCCTTTGATAAGAGAGGTGTTCAATCCTAAGCTGTCAGCTTGTAGTAGGCTATAGAAGTGCCTGTAGTGCCCATTCTTATATCCTTCCGCAAAGAACGACAAAAATGTCTTCGTCAAATCTGCAATAAGTTCTTGTTTAGTCATTTTATCAGTTCTCGTAGGGCTAGTCATTAAGTTTTCATAATATTGATCAGTTGTTTCGACACCTGGATTGGCAGAAGTTTCTAATCCTCGTTTACGAGCGACCTCATTAATTCCTCTTCCGAAGTGCCCTTTACTTTGGTAGTCATTGTCTTTGTAAACTTTTGCGACTTCTTTGGCAAAATCTTTTTTATTTGTATTGAGTTTTGCCTCTGGCAAGCTCAATTGTTTACGAAGACTGTTGAGAAGGGTAATAAATCGGTCATTCAATTCATCAACAACATCTTGAGGGAGGTTATTTGGGTCATATTTGACGTCTTTGTTGTCGTCTTGAAGTCCATTTTCTCTGATGTTGCGGATTCGATTCGTCCAATTTTCATTGGCTTGTCGGTCTAATTTAATGAGTTCATCTTCCAGACGACGAATATCTTTACGTTCCTGTTCCAACCAAACATCGCGACGAGCGCTCCAAGCTTCGTCAGCTTTGTTGATTTGGTCAAGGTTCATGCCTGTAAAATCTGGGTATGGTTCTGGATAACGTTCCTTGTATTTGTGAATCAACTCTTTCGCTTTATCACGCCATTCTGGAGTTAGGACGACGTCTGTTGGGTATTGTGCTGTTTTCAATTTTTCTTCAGCATCTTTTATGGTTTGTTCTGCGTCTCTTACATCACCTTCTTTTGCTGTCTTATCCGCTTCTTTGTCAGCTTTGTTTTGACGTTCTTGACTTTTCTTAGCTTCACGCGTTTTGTCGGCTTCTTTTGCTTTTTCAAGCTCTGTTTCCGCATCGCGTTTGGCTTGGTCTTTGATAATCACATCTTTATCCGCGTTATCTTTTTCTTTTTGTGCCTTGTCTTTAGCTACTGGGTCAAAGTCGTCCGTTGCGTCTTTCAGCTCTTTGTCAGCCTTTTCGACCCCTGTACGAGCCTTATCAAGTTCATCTTTAGCGCGTTTGGCTTCATCAGACTTGTTGTTAACTTGGTTCACCTTATCTTTGACATCCGCGTCTTTGTCAGCTTTAGCCTTTTCTTTAGCGTCTACATCGTCTGTTTCCTTTTGGATTTTCTCAGGTGTAGCCTCTTTTGCCTTTTCAAGGTCTTTTTCAAGGGCATCTTTTTCAGCTTTTTTAGCGTCTTTGTCTTTTTGTGCCTTGTCAAGCTCGTCTTTAGCTTTCCCAGCGTCTTTTGCTTTTTGATCAGCATCTTTAGCTGTATCTACAGCACGTTTTTCAGTATCAGACATGTCTTTGTCTGTGACCTTATCATTGACAGCAGCAGTTACTGTGTTTTCAGTTGGAGCCTCAGTAGCGAATACCGTTGTAGAAGTTGCCGCAGCACCAAGGGTTGCCGCAAGAGTAGCAGTTGTCATAATTAGGGATTTTTTCATCCTTATCTCCTTTACTTTTAATTGGCTTGATTATACAGTAAATAATCCCCTTTTTGGATATTTCTACTGAAAACAGTAGAAATTTATACCCCCCCCCGACTTTTCCAAAAAAATCTACTAAAAACAGTAGTTTTTTCCAAAAATGGAGAAATTTAAGTTATAATAAAACCAATAAAACTCAAGGAGAACATTATGGAATTCAATCACTATGGAGAAATCATTCATAAAATCCGTCAAGATCGCAATATGAGCCTTAAAGAGGCTGCTGGAGATGCCATTACTCCCAACAACCTCAGTCGTTTTGAAAAAGGGTTAGCAACTGTCAAAGTCGATACTTTCTTTGAAATTTTGAGCAAATTTAATTTAGATGTAGAAGACTATGCAGAATTGTTAAATATTCAAGATGAGTTTGGTCAAAGAATAAAACAATTTGTGAATGCATTAAGTAAAAATGATCAAATGAAAGCTAGACAAATACTAGGAAAGAAAAGTGACTGGGGAAATATCATAGAGTATTACACCCTAAAATTATACGCTATCAGCCAAGCGAGGAAATTGGATGAATTAACTCCTGATGAACTAGAAGCTGTTCATTACTTGATTGACTATATCTTAAGTATAGATACTCTATATATTCGTGATTTTGTTATTGTTAGTGTTCTCCTTGATTGTCAAGATCAATTTTTTGAAGTACAATTCCTTGAATACCTCGAAAGTCTAATTGTCAAAGGATTAGAAGAAGTTAAGTATAGAACTGCAGAGCTTGCTCGTACATATGCTAACTCTGGTATTAATTTGGTGAGGGCCTACTCTCGCTATGGCTACTATGATAAAGCTGAAAAACTCATCTATAAGTGGAAACTAATACTATCTCATGAATCCTACGATTTCATTACAACAAGTCCCCTATTTTTGTTGAACATGTATGAAGTATACAATCTACTTCGACAAAACAACCCTAAGGCTATTGAACGAGCTAATGCTGTTATTCATTACATTGATGCCCAGAACGACCTTTTCCCACTATCATATATGTATGCTTGGAAAAATGTATTTATCCAAGAAGTTCAACAACTGAATAAAACTGGCATTCCATTCCCTACGGAAGATGTAGAATAACTATCAACAGCAGTAAACAACAAAATGTGTACAACTTTAAAACACCAAAGTCACTTTAGACTCTGGTGCTTTTTGACTTGATTTTAAAGAAAAACCCACCAACCTAAGCTGATGAGTTTCAAATCTATTTTCTAAATTTCCACTGGCTATAAATACCAAAACCGATAATCCAGATAGCTGAGCCGATTGCTCCGACAAATGTAGACTCTTGTAAAAAGAGGGTTACAAAGACAAAGGCAAAGAAGAGCATGGTTAAGGGATTTAGGAAACGATAATGGGGCATGAGATAGCCATCCGCCATAAAGTCTTGTGACTTGCGGTATTTAAGGTGAGCCATCATAATCAAGATATAAATAGCTACATAAACACCTGATGAAGAAGCTGTTATCAAGGCAAAGGCATCAGAAACTCCTGGTAGGACATTAATAAAAGCAGCTGTAGCAATTAAAATAGTTGAAGCCAAAATTGCATTTTGAGGAACATTATAGCGAGATAAGGTATCTGCTTTAATTGCTTTTAAGAGAGGATTTGGCAAATCCTGAGCTATTTGATACAAATGACGACCTGTTGAATAAAGGGTTGAGTTCAGAGCTGATGCTGCTGACGTCAAGACGACAAAGTTAATCAAGGCTGCTGCCCATTTGACACCTGCTAGTTCAAATACCGTAACGAATGGTGAATCTGCTGAAGCTAAATCTCGCCACGGAATAATCGCCATAATGGCAATTAGAGAACCACCATAGAAAAAGGCGATACGCAATGGAATTTCCTTAACGGCTTTTGGCAAGACCTGACGTGGATTTTTTGTTTCCGAAGTCGTTACTCCAATAAACTCAATCATTAGGTAGGCAAAGAAGACCATCTGGAAAGCCATAACAAAGTTGACACCACCATTAGGGAAGAGTGAGAAATTATCCGTAATATTGGCTAAACTAGCTACTCCATGAGGTGTCTCAAAACCTGTCAGAACCATAAAGATACCCGTCACAATCATAGCAAGGATAGCTACAATCTTAATCATAGCAAACCAAAATTCAACTTCTCCAAAAAGTTTAACAGCTATTAGATTGACCAAACCTAGAACAGTTAAAAATCCAACTTGAATTAACCAACTAGGCCATGAAGGAAACCAAAACTGAACATAGTGCGAAATAGCCGTAATTTCTGCCATACCAATAAAGACAACAGATAACCAGTAAGACCAGACTGCAAAATGTCCCCAACCCTTACCCAAATGGCGAGTAATAAAGTTAATAAAGGTATGTTGCTCAGGATCTTGATAGAGCATTTCTCCGACCGCTCTCATCATAAGGAACATAAAAGCTCCTGTAATCAGGTAAATTAGAACAATCGAAGGTCCTGTCAAACTGATAGAACGACCAGCCCCCAGAAAGAGGCCTGTTCCAATAGTTCCAGCAATGGCCATAACCTGTACGTGACGATTGGTCAGACCACGCTCCATCTTATTTTGCTTCTTTTTTGAACTCATATAGTCTCCAATTCTTTTTAAAGCTAATACTCAATGAAAATCAAAGAGCAAACTAGGAAGCTAGCCGCAGGTTGCTCAAAACACTGTTTTGAGGTTGTAGATAAGACTGACGAAGTCAGTCACATATATACGGCAAGGCGAAGCTGACGTGGTTTGAAGAGATTTTCGAAGAGTATAAAAAGGAGTAATCAGGGCGTTTCCCTCTTTCTGCTCCCTTTAATCATTAGGCTGTTTTTTCAACCTTTAAGATTTTTACATCATAGCTACCCACAGGTGTTTCGACAGTTGCTGTATCACCTGTTTTCTTACCAATCAAGGCTTGTCCAATCGGGCTTTCATTTGAAACCTTACCTGCAAAGGCATCGGCACCAGCTGAACCTACAATGATATAAACCTCTTCTTCATCCTCACCAATTTCTTGGATAGTCACTGTTTTACCAATTGCGACTTCGTCTTGGGCAACTGAGTCGCTATTGACGATTTCAGCATAACGAATTTTTGTTTCTAAGCTAGAGATTTGACCTTCGACAAAGGCTTGTTCGTCCTTAGCTGCTTCATACTCACTGTTTTCTGAAAGGTCACCGTATGAACGAGCAATCTTGATACGTTCTACCACTTCTGGTCGGCGAACCAATTTCAATTCTTCTAATTCTTTTTCTAGTTTTTCCTTTTCCTCAAGTGTCATAGGATATGTTTTTTCTGCCATTTTTCTCAACTTTCTTTTACTTTATTTTTTAAAACAAAATTATGTGGAAAACCACATAATTTTAGTTTGAACTACTTGATTGCGTTAATTTATTATTGATATGTTGTGCAACATTTTGGTCATGATCTGCCTTGTTCGTAGCGAAGTATACCTTGCCATCTGTAACATCTGCTACAAAGAATAAGTTATCACTCTTAGTTTGATTGATACTTGATTCAATAGCATCCGCGCTTGGACTATCTACTGGTCCAGGCATCAGACCTTGGTTTGTATAAACATTATACGGAGAATTGACGGTTGTATCAATTTCAGTATCATCAGCAAGACTAATCTTCTGACCAAGTTTTCCTTCAGCATAGAGAATAGCAATATTACTTTGTAAAGGCATACCAAGATTCAAACGATTGTAGAAGACACCTGCAATCATCTTACGATCTTCAGTTTTCGCTCCTTCTTTTTCTACCAATGAAGCAATGGTTAACAATTCATTGACTGTCAAGTGTTTAGACTTAATTGTACTATAGTGTGGAGTCAAGGTCTTATCCATGGCAGCCAACATCTCGTCAATCAAGCTTTCAATAGTTGTGCTTTCCTTGATAGAGTAGGTCGCTGGGAAGAGGAAACCTTCCAAACGGTAACGAGCTCCACTTTCTCTTGTAGGCAAGCTTTCTAGTAAGTTTGAATATTTAGAAACTTCTTGACTGATAAAATTGTCATCTTGAACTTTAGCCAAGAAAGCATCCGCAGTCAAAGGCTCTTTAAAGTTACCTTGCAATTGACCTACAGCTTGGGCAATTTGATCAATCGTGTAGCCTTCTGGAATCGTCAAGCTGGCTAGTACAGGTTCTTGTGCTTCAGCTGTACCACCCTTTTGCAATTCCTTGATCAAGTCATCCGTACTCATGCTCTTCTGCAGATTGTAATATCCAGCCTTCAAATCTGAATAATTCTTGTACTTAGTATACATACCAAAGACAATGCCGTGTTTCACCAAACCTGCCTTTTCAAGAGTTGAACCAATTTCTTGAACACTGGCTCCTTCAGGGATTTGAACTGTTACATATTCTTTTGAAGTAGGGTCAACTGGTTCTAATGAGGCTAACACATACTGATAACCAAAGTAACCACCTGCCGAAAGTAAGGAAAGAAAAATCAGTAAAGAAATGAAGAAGGCCTTGAATCCAGATTTTTTCTCTTTCTTAGACTTAACTGGTTTTGCTACTTCTCTACGGCTACGACGTGGTGTATCACTGATGATGTCCACTGTTTCTGTAACAGGTGTCGGTGTTTCTGGACGTGCCTGTTCTTCTTTTTTCTCTGCTGTCTTATAGGAAACAGCTACCCTTGTTGGGGTTTCATTATATTCTCTTTCGACTTTATTAGGTCTAACAGAACCTGGTCCTGGTCTTGGTCCGCTCTCATTGGCTGGTGAAGCAGGAACATCTTGACTCGGATGGCTAGGAGCTACTGGAGCATCCTGACTCGGATGACTAGGAACTGCTGGAGCATCCTGACTTGGATGGCTAGGAGTCACTGGAGCATCCTGACTTGGATGGCTAGGAGTCACTGGAGCATCCTGACTCGGATGACTAGGAACTGCTGGAGCATCCTGACTCGGATGACTAGGAACTGCTGGAGCATCCTGACTCGGATGACTAGGAACTGCTGGAGCAACCCGACTTGGATGACTAGGAACTACTGGAGCATTATTTATAATACTTTCTACCGCTGACAAGGAATCAGCCATCAAGTCCTCAGCAGAGGGCCCACCTGTAGGAATAGAAGCTCTGTTTTCATCTCCTGCTAGAGTCTGATCATAACTTTTTGATTTTTCTAGATCTCGTAAAATCTGCTCTTTAAAGCTTAATTTTTCATCTTCTCTTGATTTTTCACTCAAAAGTTTTTCCTCCTCGTTGACAATCCATAATATTATATCTTAAAAACGAAAGAAAAGCAACCTAGCATGCTTTTCTGACTTATTTTTTATACTCAATGAAAATCAAAGAGCAAACTAGGAAGCTAGCCGCAGGTTGCTCAAAACACTGTTTTGAGGTTGTAGATAAGACTGACGAAGTCAGCTCAAAACACTGTTTTGAGGTTGCAGATAGAGCTGACGTGGTTTGAATTTAATTTTCGAAGAGTATTAGCTTCCCAGACCATATCATACCAAGTTTCCCCTGCAAAGGTTGACTGGGACAGGCCTTCATTGACAAATCCATGTTTTTCATAGTAGGCAATGAGATAGTCATGACAGGTTAGATTAATACCTTCTCTTTCGTGTTTAAGAGCCAGTTCTTTCAAGGCTGTTAGCAATTTCTGACCCAGTCCTAGACCCTGTGCCTCCTTGGCAATAGAAAGACAGGTCACAGAGATATAGCCACCAGAATCATGACTATGGTCTTCTATCTCTTCTGTAAAAGACTGATCTTGCAGGTGGCGGTGGGGGCTAACTGGCCCTTCTATATAGCCCATGATTCTGCCTTCTTTTTCCGCAACCAGAAACGAGGTCTGAATTTCTCGCAAATGCGCTTCAAAGACAGATCGAGGAATGGCTTCTTCGACCGAGAAATTCTCTAGTTCAATCTCGACAATCCGATCCAAATCTTCTAATCTTGCTTTCCTGATTTTCATTTTGCCTCCAGATAAAAGAGATTAAACCAAATCATACTATAACCCTGACTAATTGCATAAAGCGAAGTTTCTTCATCAATAAAACCGTTCATTTCAAAATAGGAAAGCAGCTCATCAGGACTCTCCAAACGAATAGCTTTGTAATCCAGCTCAACTGCCACCTCTTTCAAAGCCGCAAGAAGAAGCGTGCCAAAGCCCTGTCTCTGATGGTCAGACTCAATGACTAAAGAATGTATTTCTAAACATTGCGGATTGTGTGGGTAAGGACCACCTAGAACATAGCCTAGAAGCTGATTTTCATCCCTAGCTAGAAGAAAGGTATCCGCAGACTTACGGATACTTTCTTCTAAGATATGGGAAGGTTGCTGCTTTTCAGCTGGAAAAGATGATGCTTGAAGTGCCTCTATCTCAGCCAAATCAGACTTATTTGCCTGAATAATCTTAATTGGAATTTCCATGGGAACGTCCTATTGAACATTGCTTGTCAAATTAGACAAGAGACGCTCAAATGAGTATTCATAGGTTTGGATATCTCCTGCTCCCATAAAGACATAAACAGCATTGTCATGGTCAAGTAGTGGCGAAACATTTTCAACAGTGATCACTTGGTGTTTTTTGTTGATTTTATTAGCTAGGTCTTCTACCTTAACATCACCATGGTCTACTTCACGAGCAGATCCATAAATTTGTGCTAGGTAAACAGCATCCGCTTGGTTCAAAGCATGGGCAAAGTCGTCCAACAAAGCAATGGTTCTTGTAAAAGTATGAGGTTGGAAGATTGCGACGATTTCCTTGCTTGGGTATTTTTGACGAGCCGCATCCAAGGTCGCAATGATTTCTGTTGGATGGTGGGCAAAATCATCGATAATCACAGTATCATTGACAATTTTCTCAGTGAAACGACGCTTAACACCAGCAAAAGTTTTCAGGTGTTCACGCACCAAGTTCAAATCAAAGCCTGCTGTATAAAGCAATCCGATAACGGCTGTCGCATTCATGATATTGTGACAACCAAAGGTTGGGATATGGAATTGACCCAATTCTTGACCACGGAAGTGAACGGTAAAGGTTGAACCAGTCGTAGAACGAAGAAGTTCGCTAGCTACAAAGTCATTACCTTCTGCTTCAAAACCATAGTAATAAACTGGTGCATCAGACATAATTTTACGCAACTCTGCATCTTCACCATAGACAAAAAGACCCTTAGTAATTTGTTTGGCATAGTCGTTAAAGGCATTGAAAACATCCTCTAGACTTGTGAAATAATCTGGATGATCAAAGTCAATGTTGGTGATGATAGAATATTCTGGGTGGTAAGGCATGAAGTGACGCTCATATTCGTCAGATTCAAAGACAAAATATTTGGCATTGGCTGAACCACGACCTGTCCCATCTCCAATCAAGAAGCTAGTATCTGTGATGTGAGACAAGACGTGCGACAACATACCTGTCGTTGAAGTTTTTCCGTGCGCTCCAGCAACTCCCATGCTGACAAAGTCACGCATAAAGCTACCTAGGAATTCATGGTAACGTTTGTAGCTGATACCATTTTGGTCCGCATAGGCAATTTCAACGTTGTTATCTGGGCGAAAGGCATTTCCAGCGATAATTTCCATATCACCGTCTAGATTCTTTTCATCAAAAGGAAGAATGGTAATTCCTGCCTGCTCTAAACCACGTTGAGTAAAGTAGTATTTTTCAACATCAGATCCCTGTACCTTGTGTCCCATTTGGTGCAACATCAAGGCCAAGGCACTCATCCCTGATCCCTTAATTCCGATAAAATGATATGTCTTTGGCATGTTTTCTCCCCTATTCTGTAATTCTGGTCAGATTCAACTCTTGGGCAACCCGACGTTCTTGTTCTTTTTGTTGATTCTTTTTATTGTAAATTTGGCTCTTCTTCAGAAAATCATAGTTGTTTTTCTTTGGAGCAGGTGCTGACACTTCTTCATTCTTGGTAGAGATAGATTTGACTTCTTCCGCCAAGATATAATGAGACTGGGTCAATTTTTTGCTATATTTGACAAATTCACCAGGATTTTCCTTTTGGAAAGGCGCGGTAGGTTGATTTCCCTGTCTAACTAGACTTGGCTGAGAATAGCGTCTTGTAGGAGTAATGTCCTTAGTCAGATAGCTTGCTGAGCGTTTCTTTTTCAAGTCCGCACGCGCTTCTTCACGCGCTACCTCTGCATAGCTCTTTCCTTCTTTTTTTACCCCTAAAGGAGCCTTTTTAGGTTTCCCTACTGGCTTTTCAATCGGTTTGACTGGTTTTTCTTCAGTAATAGGAGCCCACTCCAGATAATTTTTATCACGGTATTCTCCCTTGATATTACTGATAAGATCAGACTCATCGTACAAGTTCATGACTGGCATTTCAGTCAGTATGACCTCATCATCTGACACCAATGGAAATCGTTCTTCTCTCATTTTCTATTTCCTTTCAACACTTCATTATAGCGTATTGTCTTGATTTTTCAAGTGCTGGCTTCAGAAATTCCTAAAATTTCTCTAATTTCTGCTAGGGTCAGACTGCCACGTGACTCTGTGCCGTCCAATACTTGTGACACCAGATGTTTCTTTTGTTCTTGGAGTTCCTGAATTTTTTCTTCAATAGTTCCCTTGGTCACCAAGCGATAGACCTCAACCGTTTCTTCCTGCCCCATTCGATGGGCACGGCTAATGGCTTGCGCTTCCACCGCAGGATTCCACCAAAGGTCAACCAAGATAACGGTATCAGCACCTGTCAGGTTCAGACCGACACCACCAGCCTTAAGAGAAATCAGAAAGGCATCTCGTTCACCTTGGTTAAAGGCCTTGGTCATATCTTGTCTCTCCTTGGCTGGGGTTGAACCCGTAATTTTAAAGGAAGTCATGCCCAAGTCTGGCAGTTCTTGCTCAATTTTCTCCAACATTCCCTTGAACTGTGAGAAAATCAGAACACGGTGTCCACCGTCTGCCACCTGTAGCAGCAGGTCTCGGAGACTATCCAGTTTACCACTGGCACCCGAGTAATCTTCCATAAAGAGGGCAGGCGTATCACAGATTTGACGCAAGCGCATCAGACCCGACAGGATTTCCACCCGACTTCGCTGAAATTCCTGATCTGACACTTGAGCCAGACGGTCTCGCATCTGTTGCAGCTGGGCTAGATAGATGGCCTTTTGCTGGTCTTCCAGTTCATTTTTATAAACTACTTCAATCAAGTCTGGCAATTCAGTCAGAACTTCTTCTTTCTTGCGTCTCATCACGAAAGGCTTGATAAACTGAGCCACGCGCTCAGCTGGCAATTTCATAAATTCTTTCTTGCCTGGCAAGAGTCCTGGCATAACGATTTGGAAAATAGACCACAGCTCACCCAGATGGTTTTCAATAGGAGTCCCTGACAAGGCAAAAACTGACGGCACCACAAATTGTCTCAAGGTCTGGGCTATCTTGGTCTGGGCATTTTTCATGACCTGAGCCTCATCTAAGAAAAGGAAATCAAAGGCCATCCCCTGATAAAGCTCACTGTCCTGACGGAAGGTGGCATAGCTAGTCACATAGATTTGATGGTTTTCAGCAAGAATCTCTTCACGACTAGCCTTTAAACCATGAACAACAGCCACATCCAACTGTAGGGTAAACTTCTGAAATTCATCTGCCCAGTTGTAAATCAAACCCGACGGAGCTAAAATCAAGACCCGACTTTCTTTTGTCACTTGACTGGTCAAAAAAGCAATGGTCTGCAGGGTTTTCCCAAGTCCCATATCATCAGCTAAAATCCCACCAAAACCATAATGATGGAGCATTTGCAGCCAGCCGATTCCCTTTTCCTGATAATCTCGCAAATCAGCCAGAACCTGAGTTGCTTGTCTAGGGAAGTCCTCTGGATGCGTCAAATCATGAGCCAGATTCTGGAATTCTTGTGAAAAAGAAACACGATCTCGTCCTTCAAAGAGATGAGCTAAACTATAAGCCAAGGATTTCCGAGCCTGCAAGGCCCCATCTTTTAATTCAAACTGCCCCAGTTCCTGTAAATTTTGGCGAATTTTCCTGGTTTCTTCATCGAAAAAGTAGACTTGATTGGACGAATCAATATAAAAATCCTTGTTGGCAACCAAGGCCTGCATGGCTTGGTCAATTTCCTCTTGGGCAATATCTTGAAAATCAAACTGGATTTCCAAGAGGCCTCCCTTGGAAGCAATCTGCACTTGAGGGCTAGCTAGGTTATAAAGTTCTTCAAGCTTGTCTGATAAGTCAACATTCCCAAGTTTTTCAAAGACTGGAATGATTTCATGAAAGAAATGATAGACAGACTCTACTTTTAGGGCCTGACGCCAAGATTGAAAATCTGCTTCAAAACCAGCTGCCAAACAGACTTGGAAAACTCTTTCTTCTAAGTCCGCGTCACTCGAAAATGGTAATTTTTCTAGATCTTGTCGGCTAGATACCTGTCTATCCCCATAATCAAACTGGATTTCTAAACGAATCCGATTATCCTCTTCCCTGTCAAAGTAAAACGATGGCGAAAACGTTTTGATTTGTAAGCGTTCCGGAGCTGAGACAGTCCCCATCTGGCTAAAAAGAGTCAGACAGGAAGCCAACTTATCTCGGTCACTGCTATCAAATTGCAGGTATTTCTTTCCATCTTGATCCACAGGTAGCGCTTTAATTTCCTTGAGAAGACGCATCTGCTGATCTGTTAGAAAATAAACCTGTCCTTTATGGAAAAGCACAGCTCCCTGATAAAAGACATTGACCCTAGAACTCTCACTGATTTCCATTTCAAAATAATCCGAGTATTCTGTTACTGTAAAGGCAAATAGATTAGCATCAGCATGCAAATCCTGAAAAAGTAGGGTCTGATAGCTATCCACTTGATGGTCAAATTGAAAATGGGGCAAGGTCATCAGTAAATTCACACCCTGCTCAAAAAAAGTCAGAGGAAAAAAGAGGTGCCGACCTTGGTTTTGGAAAAAGAGGTCTGGAACCAGTCCTTCCTCCACTAGTCCCCGCAAGAAAGCCAAAAGTTCTTGACTAGCCTCATCAAAGGTTTCCCAAGATAAGGATTCCTCATAGGTTTTCCCAATCATATAAGGCTTTCTCTGCTCGATAACTTTTAAAAAGAGTGGAATATCCCGAATGACATAGTATTTTTGACTATTAATTTGCCCGATTCTCAGGGTCCACAAGATATGATTGGTTCCTGCTTCCACCTGACCCACAGCCGACAACTCATAGGAGCGGTCTGATTTTGGAGATAAGATTCGGTCCAAAAATTTGCCACCCAAGGTCACCTTGGTTTCAACAGCCTCTTTTTCTTCATGACCTTCTTCCAGACCCTGCAAAATGTCCTGACCACGCTCATCATTTTTCAGAAAATGCTCTAGCGCAGCCAAATGCACACAGTAGCCCCTCTTTTGGAAAAAATCGCAGGCACAAAAAACCAAATCATCCTCTAAACTATAGCGCAGTTCTTCTTCTGCAACACGAGCATAGAGCCGATTGTTCTTTTCCTTGATGATGTCAACCTTACCAGTTTTATAAAGGGCAACGCCTTCGATACGGACTTTCCCCGGAATCAATTTAGCCATATTCTTACCTGTACCTTATCCTTTTATTATACCATATTTCCACCTATGAAAATAGCCTTCTAGGAAAACTTTTCTCCTAGAAGGCTGGATTTTTAAAGTTTGGAAAAAGTGGTAACGATACGCTGACAAACTTCTTGCAACAGAGAGTTAGGCATGGCTACATTGAGGCGGGCATGGAGACTTCCTTCCTCTCCAAAATCCAAACCACGGTTGAGGACAACCTTAGCTTCATTTCTCAACAGCTCTTGCAATCTTTCATCAGTCAGATCATAAGCTGAAAAATCAAGCCAAATCAAGTAGGTCCCTTGCGGTTTCATGACCTTGATGTTGGTTTCTTTTCCAAATAAATCCACCACATAATTAATGTGGTCTTCAAAGACTTGTTTGAGTTCCTCTAGCCAATCCTTCCCATATCGATAGGCAGCTTCTGTCGCCAAATAACCCAAACCTGAAATTTCATGCTGATTATTAGCCAACTGGCGTTTCTGGTATGCCACTCGCAACTTAGGATTTTCAATGACTGCATAGGAATTTTTTGTCCCAGCGATGTTAAAAGTTTTAGTGGCACTGCTCAAGACAATCGCAAATTCTTTAAAGGCAGGATTAATGGTATTGAAAGACTGGTGTTTGTGACCAAAGAGGGCCAAATCTTGGTGAATCTCGTCCGAAACCAAGAAAATACCGTGTTTTTGGCAGAGTAAACCAATCTTCTCCAAGACTTCTTTTTCCCAAACACGCCCACCAGGATTATGAGGGTTACAAAGAATATAAAGTTTGACATCCTCTTCCACCAAATCCTTCTCAAGTTGGTCAAAGTCAATTTCAAACAGACCATCCTTTTCCACCAAAGAATTGGTAATCAATCTACGATTATTCAACTTGACACTGCGAGCAAAAGGTGGATAGACAGGCGTGTTAATCAAAACAGCCTCGCCTTCTTTTGTAAAGGCTTGAATAGCTGTTGAGATGGCCGGCACCACACCCTCGATAAAGACAAGAGCCTCTTTGTCAAAGTGGTAACCATGTTGTGTAGCTTCCCACTTTTGAACTTCCTTAATTAACTCTTCACTAGCATAAGTATAGCCATAGACCAGTTGATCAGCGTAAGTTTGCACGGCTTGACGGATTTCAGGCAAAACAACAAAATCCATGTCTGCTATCCAAGCTGGTAGGACTTCACTATCCGTTTCCGCCTCTTTCCATTTGTAGGTATGGTGCCCTAAACGATTGGGCAGACTTGTAAAATCATATTTTCCCATCTTTGTCTTATCCTTCCAAGGCTTGGCGCAAATCTGCAATCAAATCTCTAGCATCCTCAATCCCAATTGACAAGCGCAAGAGATCGTCTGTCAAACCATAAGAATGGCGCACTTCTGCTGGAATATCAGCGTGGGTTTGCGTTGTTGGATAGGTGATAAGACTTTCCACCCCACCTAAACTTTCCGCAAAAGAGAAGACCTTAAGACTGTTCAAAATATGAGGAATGCGTGTTTCATCTGCTACTTTGAAGGAAATCATACCTCCACGACCAGTGTAGAGAACTTCCTTGACTGCTGGAGAATCCTTCAAAAAGGCAACCACTTCTTGGGCATTGGCAGTTGAGCGCTCCATACGAAGAGACAAGGTCTTGAGACCACGAATCAACTGGTAGCTATCAAACGGCGACAAGACTGCCCCTGTCGTATTGAGATTGTAGAAAAGTTTCTCGTATAGTTCTAAACTATTGGTCACAACCACTCCAGCCAAGACATCATTGTGACCTGCTAGATACTTGGTTGCTGAATGAAGGACGATATCGGCTCCATCTTCAATCGGACGTTGGTAAATCGGGCTGTAGAAGGTATTGTCCACTACCACTTTGGCACCCTTAGCATGAGCCAATTTTGCTAGTTTTTCGATGTCAAATTCCAACATCAAGGGATTGGTTGGTGTTTCGATATAGAGGACATCCACGTCCTTGTCTAACTCGGCAATCAACTCTCCTTCTGTATTGGCATAGGTAAAATGGAAACGACCTTCCTGCTCCACTTGGTTGAACCAGCGGAAAGAACCGCCGTAAAGGTCACGCACTGCCAAAACCTTACTTCCTACTGGAAAGACGCTAAAGGCCAGTACAATTGCTGACATCCCTGAGCTAGTCGCTAGGGCATAGTCTGCTGACTCAATAGCCGCCAAGACTTCTTCCGCCTTACTACGAGTTGGGTTTTTGGTACGTGTATAGTCAAATCCAGTAGATCGACCAAACTCTGGATGCTGATAGGTCGTTGAAAAATGAAGCGGTGTCACCAAGGCTCCTGTCGCTTCATCTGACTTAATACCCGCCTGGGCCAAAATTGTGTTAATGTGTAATTCCTTGCTCATACAATTCCTCCAAATCTATAGTAACTATTGTACCACTTATTTTCATCAACTCATTTTCTTCTTTTCAAGAGCTAGTTATAGTTTCAAACTATACACTTATCGAGTAAAGCTAAAAAGAATCCAGAAAACACTCCAGATTCTTTTGTGAAAATGATTGCTAGGGTTTACTGTGAACGAAAAAAATCCTGTTGGGCTAAATAGTCATAATGGTCTTTGTTAAATTGATACTGACCTACATGCTGACTAATCTGACCGACATCCACGGAAAAAATATAGGCTTCATTTTGATAGTTCCAGTTCAACCTAACTGTATTCAAGACTGTCTTATAAGTAAAATCTTGAACTTGATTCCAAGGCATCTCAAGGACTTGATTAGAGCGATTTTCAGTTACATCACTGATATCCATCAAGTAAATCCCCTTAGGTGTGAATGCTATAAGCTTAGGCTTCACACTCGACTGAACATAGTAACTACCTCCTATAATGAAAAAATCAATAAAAGATTTCAACCATGTCTTTTTCTTAAAAGCCATCAGAAAATTCCTTTGCCCTTCAATGTGGCAAGTTGAAAGAAATGATTCAATCTGTTTTTCTGTTGCAAACTCCATAATAGCGCCCATAATCTTACCTCCATAACGATTAGTAAATAGACAGATAAGTACACTTCACATAAAAGAAGAACTTATCATTTGTTGCGTTTTATCTTACTTTTTCAGTAGACAGTATCCCTCCTATAAAATTAATTTAATATATACATCATCAATTAGCTATGAAAGACCTTCGAAAATAGCTTCTCACAATTTTTGTTATATTCATTATATCATAAATCTAATAAACAAATAAAAAATGTAATATTTTTCCTTCCAAATTTGCCATCATTCTATTAAAAAACGAAAAACGACAGTTTCCTTGAAACCATCGTTTTTATTGAAAAATCCTTATTTGACATGTTTTGCCAATTCTTCTTGGGCTTTTTTATTGGATTCTTCTTTTTCTTTCAGCCATTTTTCTTTAGCTTTTTCAAATTCGTCTTTTGTGACTGTTTTATCTTGTACTTTGAGGTATTTATATGATTCGATACCTTTATTACCAGCTAGTGAATATGGTGAAGAGAAAGGAACTGTTTTTCTCAATGTTGGTGTTCCACCCTTAGAAATATTTGGAATCGCTAGAGAGCTATCTACCAACCAAGCTTGGATCTCAGCATACTTTTCATAGCGTTTCGCAAGATCTTGTTCCTTATTAGCTTCTTCCAACATTTGAGTATAAATATCTAGTCCAACAGCCTTGGCCTTGTCATTAGCTTCCCCAGGCTCTAGGCCTAAGTCTCGTAGCGTTCCACCGCTCTTGACATTAAAGATATCAAGATAGGTTGAAGGATCTTGATAGTCTGCACTCCAACCACCATTGTAAAGATCATAGTCCTTCTGAGCTGCTGTTTGAGCCAAATAGCTTGTATTCTCATAATCTTCAGTAGAAAGTTGTTGAATATCAATTACAACATTTTCTGCACCTAAGGCTGCTTCAATAGATTGCTTCATAGAATTTGCCTCTTGGACATTCTTTTTAGCAGCTTGGTCAACTGTCATGTCCAGGTGGATAGGGAATTGAACTCCTTTAGCTTGGAGTTCTTTCTTAGCTTCTGCAAATTTGGCTTTAGCTTTATCAGCATTGTAATATGGATCCTGAGCATCCGCAAAGTTGATTCCTTGCCATTCTTTACCATAATTGACCATCTTAGAGGCTACTATTTCACCAAAGTCTTTTCCGTTGATACTTACGAAGTTTGGAGGAACAACCAAGTTACGCAAAATCTTAGTTGCACCCTCTTCTCCCTGAGATTGAGCCCCGTAGGCTGTACGATCATAGGCAAAGTTAATGGCTTGACGGAAGTTTTTATTGAGAACTGCTTCTTGAGTCGATTTCTTCTCAGCATCACTTGTCTTAGAAGTAAATTTATAAGATTTTCTATCCAAGTTGAAGTTTAAGAAGTAAGAAGTAGCATCTTGCAAGCTATAAATGATATTATCCTTATTCTTCTCTTTAATCCCTTCAAAACTTGAACTGTTTGGATAGAGACGAGCATAACTGTATGCCCCCTCGACAAAGTTACGAGCCAGTGCATCTTGATCACTACCATCATAATAAGCCAATTTCACATCATCTACAAAGACATTTTTAGCATCCCAGTAGCTAGGATTTTTCTTGAATTCGATAACTGATTTTGAAACAAAGGATTTCATCAAGAAAGGTCCATTGTACAAAATGCTAGATGGATCTACCTTGCCAAAATCATCTCCTTTTGATTTCAAGAAATCTGCATTGACTGGGAAGAGAATGGTTGAGGTTGTTTTTGAGTTCCAGTAAGGTTCTGGTCGTGTCAAGGTATATTGAACTGTTTGGTCATCAAGTGCCTTGACTCCGACAGTTGAAAAGTCGCTTGTTTTACCAGTGATATAATCATCTAAACCAGCAACGGATTCTTGCACTAAGTACAAGGCTTCTGATTTTTTATCAGCCGCATATTTCAAACCAGTGACAAAATCTTGGGCAGTTACAGGAGCATATTCATCTCCATCTGCAGTATACCATTTAGCATCTTTACGCAGTTTGTAGGTATAGGTCAAACCGTCTTGAGAAACACTCCAATCCTCTGCCAAAGATGGGACATAGTTCCCATATTGGTCATTTTCCATGAGACCATCTACCAGATTGGTCACAATATCATTAGTTGTTGCACGGTTTTCTGCTAGATAGTTCAAACTAGATGGATCACTAGTATAAACATAGTTATATGTTTTTGACGCTGTGTTAGAATTTCCACAGGCACTTAACAAAATACCTGCACTTAAAACGACACCTGCAAGTGTTGCATACTTGGCTTTAGACTTTTTCATCTCCAGAACCTCCTGATTTAAATATTTGTCTTATTATACAACTCGGATTTTATTTAGTCAATAACTTTTTTAAAAAAATTAATCATTCCATCTACAAACTATAGAAATTATTCTACAAAATAATAAAAAAGAGAATAATTCAAACATTTCATGATAGAAATGTTCAAATTATCCCTTTTATTTATAAAAAATTATTGAGAAATTCTTAATTTTGCTCGTAGGCGATCTGCTTGGGCTTGTCCAATCACCTTGTCCAATAGATGGGTACGAAGACTCATGACTCCATAAACACCTCCACCCATGGCACCGACAAGGGCTACATATAGGAAACTCCACAAACGTCCACTTGGTTGGAAGACAAATCCTAAAATCCACTGGATGGCACCTACACCGATGAACATAATAAGGGTCAACAAACTGATTAAAATGGTTCGCTTCACAATCACCTTGCGCTTGACACCCGTTACCTTACAAATGTCCCGATACATCAAGACATTAGGAATAATGAGCCCAATTGTAGTGGAAATCAAAGGTCCGTAACTGTGGAAGAGAGCGATGGTTGGAAGTTGCAAGACTAGCTTGGCAATAGAACCATAGATAAAATAGAGAACTGCCTTGCGGTTGCGGAACATGGCTTGAAGCATTGGTGACAAGACCATGTACAAGCCTAAAATAGTAGACTGCAAAACTGCAAAGACAAATAAGCCCATGGCCAAACTATCTGGCTTGCCATAGAAGACAGTATAGAGAGGTTCTCCTACCATAACTACTCCAACCGTTGCTGGTAGCAAGAATAGGAAAAGCATAGTGATGCTGTCCTGAACTAGACGAGAAGCTGCCTTCAGGTCTCCCTTGACATAGTTTTCAGTCAAGAGTGGCAAGCCTACACTACCAATCGAGACCCCAACAGAAATCAAAATCATCGTGATTTTATTAGGATTGGCAGAGAAATAAGAAAACATGACAACCAAGTCTTCATTACTATAATTGGTAAACCAACTCATACTATTGATAAAAGTCATCTGGTCCAGAATCTGGAAAAGCTGGATGGCAGACCCTGTCAGGATAAAAGGAATGGCTTCCTTAATGGTGTCGACCAAGAGACGCTTGCTGTTTATCTTATCTCCTGTTTCAAGGACTCTTTTAAGTAATCCTTCTTTGGCAAGGAAATAGATCAAGACTGCAAAACTGGCTACCATACCGACAAAGGCAGCAAAGGTGGATTGGGTAACCGCTGCTAGATAATCTCCTGAACCGAGCTTCATAATGATAAAGGTAGCTAGGAGCATCCAGATAACACGAATGACCTGCTCAGCGATTTGGCTCATGGCATAAGGTTTCAGGTTATTCATTCCTTGGAAGAAGCCTCGAATGACACTCATAGATGGGAAAATCAAGACCGCCCAAGCCAAACTATGCATGATTGGGATCAAGTCTTTGCCCACGCCAGATAAGTCTGCTAGCCAAGGAGCAAAGACATACAAGATTAGTGCAAAAATCAGACCTAGTCCCGTCATAAAGCCTAAAAAGCTCCGAATCAGGGCAAAGCTATGCTCTTCTTCTCGCATGGTATTGTACTTGGCAACTTGCTTGGCCACCGCAACTGGAATCCCTGCTGTTGAAACCAGCAAGAACCAAGCATAGATATTGTAGCCCATTGTAAAGAGACCATTGGCTGTAGCCGCATAAGACCCCATCCAGATATACCAAGGGATAATATAAATGGCCCCGAGTAGGCGACTGATAAAGTTACTAGCCGTTAGCCAAGCAGTCCCCCGTAACATCTGGGCCTGCTGGTGATTGTTTTCGTGCGACATAGATTCCTCATTTTATTTTAATCACTAGGAAAAATTCCTCATCTTCCATTATAAACTTTTCCTTGTTACTTGTAAATTTACGACTTTCGGTTTACAATAGAAAGTATGATTAAGATTGAAACCGTATTAGATATATTAAAGAAAGATAGTCTCTTCCGCGAGATTATCGACCAAGGACATTACCACTACAACTACAGAGAAGTTGTTTTTGATAGCATCAGCTACGATAGCCGAAAAGTAAAAGAAGACACTCTTTTTTTTGCAAAAGGCGCTGCCTTTAAAAAAGAATACCTTCTTTCTGCTATAACACAAGGCTTAGCTTGGTATGTAGCTGAAAAGGACTACGAAGTCGGTATCCCTGTCATCATTGTGAACGATATAAAGAAAGCCATGAGTTTGATTGCTATGGAATTCTATGGTAATCCACAAGAGAAACTCAAAATTCTCGCCTTCACAGGAACCAAGGGTAAGACAACAGCAGCTTACTTTGCTTACAATATCCTATCTCAACGCTACCCAACCGCCCTCTTATCGACCATGAATACGACTTTGGATGGCAAGACTTTCTTTAAATCTTCATTCTCAACACCTGAAAATATCGACCTCTTTGACATGATGGCTCAAGCTGTTAAGAATGGAAGAACCCATCTCGTAATGGAAGTCTCTAGTCAAGCCTATCTAGTCCATCGAGTCTATGGTCTGACCTTTGATGTAGGAGTCTTTCTTAACATCACTCCAGATCATATCGGCCCTATTGAACACCCTAGCTTTGAAGACTATTTCTACCACAAACGTCTCTTGATGGAAAATAGCCGAGCAGTCATCATTAACAGTGACATGGACCACTTTTCAGTCTTGAAAGAACAGGTGGAAGATCAAGACCATGATTTCTATGGTAGCCAGTCAAGTAACCAAATCGAGAATTCTAAAGCCTTTAGATTTTCAGCTACAGGTAAACTCGCTGGTGATTATGATATTCAACTGATTGGCCACTTCAACCAAGAAAATGCAGTCGCTGCTGGACTTGCCTGTCTCCGTCTGGGAGCAAGTCTTGAGGACATCAAAAAAGGAATCGCTGCAACCCGAGTTCCTGGTCGTATGGAAGTCCTCACTCAGAAAAACGGAGCCAAGGTCTTCATTGACTATGCCCACAATGGGGACAGTCTAAAAAAACTCATCAATGTGGTTGAAACTCATCAAACTGGAAAAATTGCACTGGTTCTTGGTTCGACAGGAAACAAGGGAGAAAGCCGTCGTAAGGACTTTGGCCTCCTCCTCAATCAACACCCTGAGATTCAAGTCTTTCTGACTGCTGATGACCCCAACTATGAAAATCCAATGGCCATTGCGGATGAAATTAGCAGCTACATCAATCATCCTGTTGAAAAAATTGCGGATCGCCAAGAAGCCATCAAGGCAGCTATGGCTATCACAAATCAAAAATTAGATGCTGTCATTATCGCTGGTAAGGGGGCCGATTGCTACCAAATCGTCCAAGGCAAGAAAGAAGCCTATCCAGGAGATGCAGCCGTCGCAGAAAATTACTTATAAGATAGTAAAAAATCAAGGGAAATGAAACCCTTGATTTTTTCTATCCTTATTTAAAAGCGTTTTTCAAACCTTCAACGGCACCTTCTACAGCACCTTTAGCATCTTCAACTACTTCTTTTGCCTTAGCAACTGTCTTTTCTACAGCGCCTTCTGCTTCAGTCTTGCTATCCCCAGTAACTTTACCAAATCCTTCTTTGATAGCGCCTGTTGCTTGTTCCAATTTATTTTCAAGTGACATATGATTGTCTCCTTTAGTTTTATTCCGATATGTGTTACCGGTTACATATAGTTTATACTGAATACTAAGGAAAGTCAAACAATGTGCTCAGAAACAAAATTTCACGCTAGGTAGAAAGTTAATCGTTCCTTGTCAAAATCAACAGCCAACTCATACTTTCCATCTTCATTTTGGACAATATAGCCTAGAACAACTAAACTGTCCACAAAGATATCACGGCGTTTCTGCATGAGCTGGTCTTTTTTGAGAAATTTCAACAAAAAAGTCGTCATATATTTGAGGGCATACTCAGGATTAACATCTCCCAAAATGGCATAGAGTTCCTGTTGTTTTTCTGTCAAAGGATACTGCTGTTTGACCTTGTAGAAATAATTGGACAGGGTCATTTTTGTGCGAGCAAAGTCCGTCTTTTCAACCAAAATGGCTGCATTGGTCTGATTGCGCAATTCTATCTCAAAACGCTGCTCCGACAAGGCTTGATAGACTGGACTATCTTCTCTGACAAAAATCTCTTGATCCAGTTCAAGATTATCAAGGGACTCAAGCATAGGAAGATTAAGGTAATAACGCTTATTTTCTCGTAGAATCAAGCCAGCCTTTATATATTCTTCCATGCGTTTATCAACTGCTACATCTGGGAATTGGGCCTTGATTTCTCGTAGAATCACATCATCATGCTGGTCCAGATAGCGGATTAATTCTCCAAAAAATGGCTGTCTCGTCAAACGAGATGGATTAAAAATCTGAATCATGAAGATTCCTTTCTTTGCATTCTAACAGAGGCGATGCTGACAACTGACTAGGATTGGTCCCAGCTTGGTTTAGAGGGACAGGCAAACCTAGTTCTCTATAATACTCCCTCCAAAAACCACTAATCTTCTGCTCACCATCTCCAAATTTCATAGGAATAGTTTCAAAAATCGGTAGGACTTCTGCTATATACTGGGAACAATAAAAACCAACTCCATCTGGATAGAAAGAAGCATTATAGGGAGCTCCAAGATGTTTGTAAGCTCTTTCCTTCACCGACTGGATATCCATTTCTGGGTAAACATAGAGGTCGTACAAGTGATTGGACTCAAAGAAGTCTGATGGTTTCTGACAGACAACACCCGCCTGTCCACTAGCATGGTAAATCATCCCATCCAAATAAATGGCAACATGACTATAGTTGCCCGTAGAAGTCTGGATGGCCTTTCCCATGTCCGACTCATCTCTCACAAAAATCAAATCGCCATTGTCTAACATATTTCACTCCTAGAAAAAAAGGAGCCGAAACTCCTTTCGATATAATTCAAACTAAACTTTCCTATTTTGAACTGACACCCAAAATCTTAGGCATTAAAACTTTCAGTCAATTGAGGTACCACTTGTTTCTTACGTGAAACAGCACCAGCAAGGAAAGCATGGTTGTTTTCAAGTTTAAAGTTGAAAGCAGCTTCGACCTTATCCATATTAGCACCAAGTGCTAGAATTTCTGAGTTTGAGTTGACGATATCTGTAATCATCAAGACAAAGTCAGAGTAGCCGTTTGCTGTGTTAGCAGCTTGCATTGCAGCTTCGATTTCTGCTTGACGTTCCAATACTTCAGCAATGTCAACTGTGTTTACTTGGGCAACACGAACATTATTTCCATTCAATTCAAAAGTCTTAGCATCGATGTCAATCAATTCTTCAGCAGATTTGCTAGCCAAGTTTGTACCAGCTTTTAACATAGCCAAACCATATTCTTCCAAGTTGACACCAGCCAATTCAGCCAATTCAGGAGCAATAACTTTATCTGTTGGGTGTGTTGTTGGTGATTTCAAAAGAAGGGTATCTGAAATCAAACCTGAAAGCATCAAACCAGCAATCTCTTTAGGAACAGCTACATCATGTTCTTTGAACATACGGTAAACGATTGAAGAAGCTGATCCAACTGGTTCCAAACGCATGTAAAGTGGGCTTGCAGTTTCAAAGTTAGCCACACGGTGGTGGTCTACAACACCATAAACTTCTACTTCAGCGATATCTGATACAGATTGTTGGAATTCATTGTGGTCAGTCAAGATAACTTGCTCTGCACCTTCTGCTTTGACAGAAGTGATGACACGCGGTGCTTCCACACCAAAGTAGTTCAAGACAAAGGCTGTTTCTTCATTTGGAGTTCCAAGGGCAACAGCTTCCGTATCCAAACCATAAGCTTCTTTTGCAAGGTAGGCAAAGGCTACAGATGACCCGATGGCATCTGAGTCTGGATTTTGGTGACCAAATACTAGAATCTTAGACATGATAATACCTCATTTTGTTTATTCTCTTTATTGTAGCATTTTTTTCGCTTTTTGACAAAAGTAAGAGGAGTCAAAGGGCTCCTCACTACTCTTCAAAATAACTGATACTCTTCGAAAATCAAATTTAAACCACGTCAGCTTCGCCTTGCCGTACTCAAGTACTGCCTACGGCTAGCTTCCTAGTTTTCTCTTTGATTTTCATTGAGTATGAGTAAATTTCTATCTTGATTTTCAGATAAAAATTGCTCCTTCTGCGGTCTCTTCTTACGCTTGAGAAGGGCTTCAGCTGACATGGCTTCTTCCTTGCTGGCAAAACCTTGAGCATAGATGAGTTTGACTGGCAATCGTGCTCGTGTATATTTGGCTCCCTTCCCACTATTATGGACAGCGAGGCGTCTTCTCACATCAGTCGTATAGCCTGTATAGTAAGATCCATCACGACACTCCAGCACGTACATATAAGCCTTATGATCCATAATAAATCTCTTCGAGTTCGGGCGTATAAGAACCATCATCATTGTGCACAATGAGAGGTGGCAAGACCTTAAAACCGCTTGTTGAACCATCCTTGATAGCCTCAATCAAGAGCATATTGGCTTCTTTTTCCCTCTTTGGATAAACAAACTGCAGGCGCTTAGGCGCTAGATTGTGCCGTTGCAACATGTCCAAGATATCTAAAAGTCGATCAGGACGATGAACCATGGCCAAGCGTCCATTGGATTTGAGAATACTCTGAGCACTACGACAGATTTCCTGCAAATTGGTCGTGATTTCGTGGCGCGCCAAGAGGTAATGTTCACTCTCGTTCAGGTTGGAATGAGGATCCACCTTGAAATAGGGCGGATTACACAAAATCATATCCACCTTACTTCCCTGAATGTAAGCAGGCATATTTTTCAAATCATCACAGATGACCTGCATTTGCTCCTCTAATCCATTTAAACGGACAGAGCGTTCAGCCATATCCGCCAAACGCTCCTGAATCTCAACAGCCAAAATCTGTGCCTGAGTACGAGTGCTAGCAAATAGCCCCACTGCTCCATTCCCAGCACAGAAATCCACAATCAATCCCTTCTTAGGAAAACGTGGAAAGCGTGACAAGAGAACACTATCCACCGAATAGCTAAAAACCTCTCTATTTTGAATGATTTTAATATCTGTCGAAAAGAGCTGGTTAATGCGCTCTCCTGATTTTAATAATTGTTCTTCTTCCATGATCCTATTATAGCAAATTTATATTAATATTACAAAAGATATAGTTTTCTAACTAGTGCTTCTGATTCTTCAAATGTTGAAGGGCTTCCTTGGTCCAAATTGGCATCATTCGTTTGAGAGGCGCAAAGCCATAGTTAAAGCGGTCGCTTGAAAAACGTCTCCGTCTAGGAAACTGGTGCTTTTCTTCCTCCAAAGTACGGATAGAAAGACTGGCTTTCCCTGTAAATTCATCTAAATCCACTACCTGAACCAGAACCTCTTCATCGACTTTCAAGGCTTCATGAATATTTTCAATAAATCCCGTCCGAATCTCTGAAATGTGAATCAGCCCCGTATCACCCGTCTCTAGCTCAACAAAGGCACCGTAGGGCTGAATCCCTGTAATACGCCCCTTTAGCTTATCACCGATTTTCATCTTAGTCCTCAATTTCAATAGTTTCAATCACAACATCTTCAACTGGCTTGTCCATAGCTCCTGTTTCAACAGCAGCAATTTCATCCAAGACAGCGTAAGAAGCTTCATCAGCTAGCTGACCAAAAACAGTGTGACGGCGGTCTAGGTGAGGTGTCCCACCTTGGTTAGCATAGATTTCCGCAATCGGTTCTGGCCAACCACCACGAGCAATTTCTTTCTTAGAATATGGCAAATGTTGATTTTGCACGATAAAGAACTGGCTGCCGTTGGTATTTGGACCAGCATTGGCCATGGAAAGGGCACCACGGATATTGTAAAGTTCTTCTGAGAACTCATCCTCAAAAGATTCGCCGTAGATTGACTCGCCACCCATACCAGTTCCAGTTGGGTCTCCACCTTGAATCATAAAGTCCTTGATAATACGGTGGAAAATGACACCATCATAGTAGGCATCTTTTGAAAGAGCTACAAAGTTAGCCACTGTTTTAGGAGCATGCTCTGGGAAGAGCTTGATACGCAAGTCTCCGTGATTGGTCTTAATAGTCGCAAGAGGACCTTCTACTGTTTCAATGTCTACTTGTGGGAAATGCAATTCTTTTTCTACCATACCAAATCCTTCTAAGGCATCAAAAATGCCATCTTCTTCTAGTGTTTTTGTTATATAATCTGCTTTTTCTTTGATTTTTTCATGAGAAATTCCCATTGCGACGCTGATTCCAGCGTAATCAAAGAGTTCCAAGTCGTTGAGCCCATCTCCAAAGACCATAACGTTCTCTGGTTTCAAGCCTAGATGTTCCACAACCTGTTCCACACCTGTCGCCTTAGAGCCTGAAATCGGCACAATGTCAGACGAATGCTCATGCCAACGAACCATGCGAAGTTTGTCTGAGAGACTGTCAGGCAAGCGTAAATCATCCCCTTTATCTTCAAAAGTCCACATCTGATAGATGTCTTCTTTTTCATGGAAATCTGGATCCACATCCAAATCGGGATAAATTGGATTGATAGCCTCACTCATCATATCGGTGCGAGTCGACAACTTGGCATCATGACTCCCAACCAAACCATACTCGATTTCCTCTTGCTTGGCCCAAGAGATATACTCCTCAACATCTGACTTATCAATCTGATGTTGATAAATAACCTGACCTTTTTTATCTTCGATATAAGCCCCATTTAAGGTCACAAAAAAGTCAGGCTTGAGTTCACGAATCTCTGGTACAACACCAAAAATCCCCCGTCCAGAAGCAATACCCGTCAAAATTCCTTTCTCACGTAATTGCTTAAAAACAGTTGGGATTGAAGACGGAATAAAACCAGTCTTGGAATTTCGCAAGGTATCATCAATATCAAAAAAGACAATCTTGATTTTCTTTGCCTTGTATCTTAATTTCGCATCCATCTCACTACCTCTTTCAATCTAACTCTTTCCATTATACCATAAAGTAGCTAAATCCCCTATGTTCAAAAAGTTTCCAGTTTTTATTGTAATACTCTTCGAAAATCGCTAACTTCTCAAAGTAACTTCCACTTGCCTGACCAAAGTGGAAATTAGTCTAAAACGGATTTTTATGGTGGAATTAAGTGTGAGACGTTTGAG